>NZ_CFQZWI010000122.1:0-7352 GCF_986127675.1 Holdemania sp.
GACGCTCTTCCGATCTGTTCGTAAATCTTCCACGCTCGTATTTTCCCGCTGCAGCGCGGCGGCGCTCAAATGCCCTCCGCCGTGCATCCGTTCCATAATCACCTGCACGTTGACATGGCCGCGGCTGCGCGCACTGATCGCCGTCTGGGAATCGCTGATCCTGGCGATGACAAAAGCGGCTTCCACGCCTTTAATCATCAAAATCGTATCGGCAACCTGCGACAGCATCGCGCGGGAAAGAATCTCATTGTCCGTCACTGCGGAAATGACAATACCATTATCTCTTTTTTCACAGAATTTTAAAACCTTTGTTTTCGTTTCAAATTCAGAATATTCATCCTTTAATAAATTATCGGCTTCCTGCGGATCCGCACCCCAGCGGCGAATCATCGCCGCGGCTTCAAACGTGCGGGTGCCGGTGCGGACTTTAAAGCGGTTGGTGTCGATCATCATCCCTGTCAGCATGATCGTTGCTTCCTCGCTGATAAAGTCGACCTTGCCGGTCTGATAAGGCACAAATTCCGAGATCAATTCGCAAGCGCTGGATGCGCTCGGTTCGATGTAGACAAGAATCGGGTTGATATCCAGATCGGTACGGCGGCGGTGATGATCGAAAATCGCGATCTTCTTGGCTTTTTCCAATACCTGCGCGCCGTTGGACTGGCTTGGGTGATGGTGATCGGCCATGATGACCAGCGTTCCGTCCCGCAGCTGGTTCAGCGCTTCGTTTTCCGTGACAAATTTATGACGCGGCTCCAATTCCTTCTTATACAGATTCATCGCGCCGCTGAGCTTTTCCTCCATCCCGCCGGATTTGGAAATGATGCAGCATGGCTTGTCATATGCCTGAACGATTCGGCTTAAGCACATCAGCGAACCGAGACAGTCAAAATCAGCTTCCTTATGGCCTAATAAAATAACGTTCGTGCTCTTCTTGATCAGATCGCGCAGCGTATGCGCCATGATCCGCACGCGCACGCGGCTGCGCTTTTCCTGCGCTTCGCTGCTGCCGCCGAAATATTTGACGTCCTCGCCCTGACGGCGGATCGCCACCTGGTCGCCGCCCCGGCTCTGCGCCAGTTCCAGCAGCTGGTTGACCATTTCATCCAACTGCGCCACATCGCTGCTTCCGCGGGCAAAGCCCATCGACAGGGTGATCGCCACATCGAGCTGCTGGGATGCCTTGCGGGTCTGGGCCAGAATGCTGAAACGCTCGTCCACGATCTGCTTGAAAATCCGCTCGTTTAAAACGACGAGGAACCGGTCGGACTTTAACCGCCGCAGAAGCATGCCGTGATTCTTCGCCCATTCGACGACCGGCTGGCGGATATTGTTGTTGATCATCGCGATCTCCTGTTCTTCTTCATACTGCGTGGATTCTTCGTAGTTATCGAGATGAATCAGACCGACGACGACCTGTTCTTCCTGATACGCTTTCTCCAGCTGCTGCTGCTCGGTGACATCCTGGAAAAACAAAATCCGGGCGTCTTCCTTGCGCGCGATTTCATAGGTCCGGTCGTCGATCTGGACCTGGACCTTTTCCACATCCCCCTGAATCAGATCATTGACCTCTGGCAGCCACATCGTCAGCTTTTTGGAGATGCGGTTGATGCCGCGATCAGCGAACAATTCGCTCATCCAGGTGATCGTGTAGTTTTCATCATACGTCAGAATTCCAATCTGACCAAACTGGAAAGCATCCTTGGCTTCGCTGCCCAGAATTCGGGAAACGCCGAACATCCGGTTCTGGCTGTCCTCTTGAAAATACTGCACGAGGAAATACACCGTCAGGGTATTGATGATGAAGTATAAAGCGGCGAGCTTGATATCCAGATCGAACAGGAAATACAGGCAGACTAAGCCCAGCACTTCGACAACAATCAGGATCAGCAGCAGCGTTTTGATCTTTCCAATTTTTTCAGACACAAACGTTACCTCCTTAGAATTTTCTCCCGCATATCGGTAGTGACATACAGGAAGCCGACGATCGCCAGCAGCGGCAGCATGATCGGCAGCATCAAGAACGTGATAAGAATGACGAACAGCGCGACGTTTTTATGGTAGCGGACCGCCCCGTAAACCAGGCAGCAGATATACCCGAAAAAGACCAGTACCAGCGCACCCAACACCCCGCCGATCAGGATCAGCTCCGTCGCCCAGGACGGCAGCGTTGCCAGCTGGCTGGTAAAATTACTGGCGATAAACAGAAGAAAGCAGACGTAGGCCAGCGCCTTCGGGATCATGATCTCGCTTAACGGCTTGGGCGGCGCGACTTTAATCTTCATCCGCTTCAGCATGAAATTCGAAAGCAGATGGACGATGATGCCTTCCATCACGCCGGTCAGCACCGCTGACAAAACGAAGATCATTTTGAGAAATCCCGTGATATCCAGACTCGCCGGCAGCTGCACATTGAAATTTTCCGACATCTGCGTCATCATTTTGCCCATTTCGGAAATTTCCATAGCTATATCATAACCGAAAAAGGACGCAAATAAAACCGTTGTGATTAAATTTGAAAGAATGGTAAAGATCATCGTCGTCAGCATCAGGCGCAGATTATTCCATCCGCTTTTCACTCCCTGACCATACACTACGCCGCAAACGCAGGCTGTAATGACGTAAAACCAGGTTTGCGGACCGGCGATAATAAATGAAAGAAAAATAACGGAAACAAACGGAACCAGCGCGCTTTTCCATCCGTATTTCACCGCGTACATCACCATCGGCAGCGGCACCAGCCACGCGGCGTACAAATCCAAAAGCCCGGCCAGCTGCCGGTTTATAAACAGAAACAGACCGATCAGGGCGACCATCATCGCGCCGTCGGTTATTTTTCTTACACTATTATTCATGTTGTCCCTCCTGTGAATGGCAAAAACCTCCACCAGATCACTGATGGAGGCTTTTTCATAACTTAGTCGTTAACGTAAGGCAGCAAAGCCATCTGGCGTGCGCGTTTAATCGCAGTCGCCAGCATGCGCTGATACTTCGCGCGCGTGCCGGTAACCCGCCGTGGAATGATCTTGCCGTTGGCAGAAACAAACCGCTTCAGCAGTTCAACATCTTTATAGTCGATCGAAGTGATATTGTTCTTTGTGAAATAGCAAACCTTTTTGCGTCCCATACGCTGTTTTTTGAATGCCATAGTCGATCTCCTTTCAATTAAAATGGTAAGTCATCGCTGGAAATATCCAGTGTCGGACCAGCGCTGAAATCATCGAATCCATCGTTCGCCGCAGCGTCCCCAAACGGGTTGGCCTGGGCATAACCGGCGTTCTGCGGCTGATAGCCCATCGAAGCAGAACGATTTTCAGAAGCCGATTTCGATTCCAGCAGCTGTACGCTGTCACAGACCACTTCTGTGACGTACACTTTCTGACCGGAAGCATTGTCATAGTTCCGTGTCTGGATCCGTCCGTCAACGCCGACCAGCGCCCCTTTGTGCGCATACTGGCCGAGGAAATCCGCAGATTGCCGCCAGGCCACGCAGCTGATGAAATCAGTCTGCCGGTCCTGCCCGTTGCCGCCGGAGAACCGACGGTCGCAGGCGACGGTGAAGGTTGCGACAGAAAGTCCGCTCTGGGTCTTTCTCAGCATTGGATCGCGGGTTAAACGCCCGACTAAAATGACACGATTAATCATGACAGCTCCTCCTTCAGTACTTTATCGCTTATTTTTCGTCCTGTTTGATGATCATGTAACGGACAATGTTCGCATTAATGCGGGACAGACGATCAAATTCTTTAACCGTTGCATTGTCAGCTTCAAAAGTTACAACCATGTAGTAACCTTTGGTCATGTCTTCGATACGATACGCAAACTCTTTGACTCCCCAGTCATCTACCTTCAGGATTTTTCCTCCGTTGTCGGTGATGATGGCGTGCAGTCCGTCGATAACCTGCTGACGAGCTGCATCATCCAGGGATGCGTTTACGATGTACATGACTTCATACTTTTTCATGTAGCACACCTCCTTATGGTCTATTGGCTTATCGCTTGGCGGATAAGCAAGGAGTAAATATTTTTTATATCTACCCGTTTATCTAGTATAGCAAACTCCCCAGCGAAAGTAAACATGTTTTTTTTGTTATTTTATTTTTGAAATAAGCCTGTCATTTCAAGCCTATTTTCCTTTGCCAATCCTCGATTTCACGGTATTCAACTGCCTTTTCCCTGACGTTTCCTATATAATAAAGTTAGAAAAAAGGAGCGTCGTTATGAAATCATACCGAAAGGGATGGATCGCCTTTTCGATCCTGCTTTTATTGACCGGCTGCCAACATCAGCCTGCGGAAATCGGTCTGACCACCGTCTCTGCCGATTATCAGAAGCAGCATGCTGAAAATCAGAAAAGTCCGGAATTCGCGGAACAAAACCCGGAAGTCATCGCCGCTTTGGTCAACGATGTGGTCAAACTGCGCTTTCAGCGTGCAGGTGAAGGTTTAGCTTCCCATTTGACCGAAGCCTGCCGCGAACGGTTTATCATTGCCAATCAAGCCGTCAGCGGAACGGATTATGGCCTGACCCGGTTAGGCAAGCTGGAAAGCTGCGAAATCCTGACGATCAATGACAACACGGTTTTGGCTCAGATCAAAGCTTCTTATGGGGACACGCCTGCGGCTTATGCGCTTGTCTTAACGTTGGTCAACGAAGATCAGACCTGGCTAGTGGATCAGAGTCTCTGGATGGCGAACGATCAAACCCGGCGCGGTCCGGTTGAAAGTGCTGATCAGCTTGCCAAAGCGTATCAGGAAGCAGTTCTTTCTCAGGATTACGCCCGGCTCGCCGCGCTTTATAACGCGCCTGCGGATCCCAACGGCCCCCTGTTCTGGAGTACGGTCAAAATTGCCGACTGTGAAATCACGGCGCGGCAAATTCAGCGGGAGCAGGCTTGCTTCCAGCTGCAATTCACGGTTGAGGATCCCGGCATGTCCCAGCTGAAAAAAGGAACCTCGACAGGCTGGCTGTGGTGCCGCCGTCAGCCGCATCATAACGGAGACTCAATTTCCGGCTGGATCATTGAAGGTCTGATGACAAAGCAGCCGCCAACATCCTGGTGGCAGTCCTGACCTTTCATCTGCCGCAGCCTTCGCTGCTTATTTCCCCCAACGTTCTGAACAAGCCTGCAGGAAAAACAAAGCTCTGAACTTCACCGAGGAATTCAGAGCTTTGTAATTCTATAATTTAACATGTTTCAAGGAAATGGGCGATACGTTCCAGCGCACCTTTGATTTCATCAATGCTGTAAGCGTAAGAGATCCGCACGAAGCCTTCGCCGCTGGCGCCGAAGGCGTTGCCCGGTACGACCGCAACCTTTTCTTTTTCCAGCAGCTTCTCGCAGAATTCTTCCGAGGTCATCCCGGTATGCTTGATCGAAGGGAACACATAGAATGCCCCCTGCGGCATTGGGCATTGCAGACCCATCCGGTTTAAGCCGTTGACGATAAAATTGCGGCGGCGTTCAAACGAATCCTTCATCATTTCAACATCCCCATCGCCCTTCGCCATCGCTTCAATGCCGGCATACTGGCTGATTGTCGGCGCACACATGATCGCGTACTGATGAACCTTATTCATCGCGGCGATCAAATCCCGGTGGGCGGCGATATAGCCTAACCGCCAGCCGGTCATCGAATAGGCTTTGGAGAATCCGCTGATCAGAATCACCTGATCCTTGATCTCATTAAAGGAAGCAATCGAGCAATGCTTGCCGCTGTAGGTCAGCTCAGCGTAAATTTCATCCGTGACCACCGCGATCCCGGATTCCTGAATCAACGGCACAATCTCGCTGAAGTCTTCCTTTGTCATGATGCCGCCGGTAGGATTTCCCGGGAAATTCATTAAAATCGCTTTGGTCTTCGGGGACAGCGCCTGTTTAAGCTGTTCCTTTTTCAGTTTGAATTTATCTTCTTCTTTCAGTTCCACGATCACCGGTACACCGCCCGCCAGACGCACGCATGGTTCATAGGCGACATAACCCGGAGACAGCACGATCACTTCATCTCCCGGATTCAATAACGAGCGGAAGGCGATATCTATCGCCTCGCTGCCGCCGACCGTAACCAGAATATCGCTGTTCCACGCATACTCCAGCTGGAATCTCCGTTTCAGATAACGGCAGATCTCCTTGCGCAATTCCGGCAGTCCGGCATTGGCGGAATAAAATGTCCGCCCCTTTTCAATCGCATAGATCGCTTCCTCGCGGATATGCCACGGAGTATCAAAATCCGGTTCCCCGACGCCCAGTGAAATAACGCCTTCCATCGAACTGGCCAGATCAAAAAACTTGCGGATGCCTGACGGCGGGATCGTCCCGATGACGTCGTTTAACAATGACTTGGGGTTCATGGGGTCACCAGCAGTCGTTCCTGATCATCTTCCTGCTGATCAATGATCACGCCTTCGACTTTATACTGTTTTAACACAAAGTAAGTGGCCGTGCCCTTGACCCCCTCAATCGGAGCCAGCTTCTGACCGACAAAATCGGCAACTTCGCGCATCGTCCGGCCCTTGACGATCACGATGAATTCGGACCGGCCGGAAATCAGATACATGTTGCTGACCTCAGGGTAACGGTAAATTTTCTCCGCGACTTTATCATAGCCGCAGTCGCGCTCCGGCGAAGCGTTGACCTCAATCAGCGCCATAACGTGATCCTGATTCGTCTTATCCCAGTTGATGACGGTGTGATATCCGCAGATGACCTTTTCCTCGGCCAGCTTCTTCATTTCGCCGTCTACCTGTTGTGGAGTTGAGTTTAAAATATCGGCAAGATCGGTAACGGATATCCGGGCATCCTGTTCGATCGCTTTTAATAATTGAATCTCCTGCATGAGTATTCCTCGCTTTCTTTTTTCCTATGACCTGATATTACCCGCCGTCAGGCCATCCAGGAAACGAGTCTTGTCATTTTCCACATTCTCATTTCCGAACTTCCCCCACTTTCCACGCTTCTGCTTCATGTCAATCATGCGCTTTGGCTTCCAGCTGTTTCTGATTGCCGGATAGTTCCGGCTCAAACCGGCCGCCGGCACGCTGAATGATTATAGGATATCATAAAAAACAGGCTTGCGGGGCAAGTTTCGCCGTCTGTTTCTGAAAATCTTGACAATTTTCTCGGATTTTATTGAAAATTTTCAACAAAACAGGATCAGGTTTCCCTGATCCCTTCTTTTTTATCTTATATCGCCATACCGGTGAAACGGCGCTGACTGATCTTTATTCCCTATCCTTCAGCTGTCCTTCGTTGAGAACTACCCGGTGATCGCTCAGTTCGGATACGACGTTGGAGTGGGTGACGACGATAACCGTCTTCCCGAATTCCTCTGTCAACATCCGGAAGATCTTGA
>NZ_CFQZWI010000123.1:0-7258 GCF_986127675.1 Holdemania sp.
GCCACGTCCTATGCCGCGCAGTTTGGCAAGGCGGCGTCCGTGATTTACGAACCGCTGGGTTTCGGCACGCAATGGCCGTTGGTTGCCAGCCTGCCCGGATCCATCGCGGCCAAGGAAACAGTCGTCGGTTTTCTGGCTTCGGTGTTAAGCGAAACGACGGAAACGCCGCCGGACTTTGCTGAGGAATCCCGGAACCTGATTTCAGGTCTGGGCGAAACGGTGAAAAACAGTGTCGTGCACCTGGCGGATTTCAGTCAGGAAGGGCAGGATGCCGGTTTGATCAGCGAACTGGGCGCGCTCTTTCCAGATCCGTTAGGCAAGCTGCGGGCCTATTGCTTCCTTGTCTACTGTCTGTTTTCGATTCCCTGCATCATGACGCTCAACGCCCTGCGGCAGGAATATGGAACGAAGTTGATGCTGAAATCCATCGCGATCATGCTGGCGCTGCCGTATGCGGTCAGTCTGCTTTTGTTCCAATTAGGACGCTTGCTGTTCTGGCTGTAATCGGTTGGATAGGAAAAAGAACAGAGTTGTCTTGTGAAGTGCAGAACTTTATGGAAAAGCGCTTTCATTTTCGCTATAATAAAGCTACAAGAGGAACCTGAAAAGGAAAGGAAACGAAGATGACAGAAAAAACATCGTTATACGACTTTCATCAAAGCCACCAGGGCAAGCTCGTTGAATTTGCCGACACCTGGTTGCCCGTCCAGTATCCAACCGGTATTCTGAAAGAACATCAGGCGGTCCGTGAACAAGCGGGACTGTTCGATGTGTCGCACATGGGCGAATTTCTCGTCGAAGGCCCGGAAGCGGCCGCTTTTCTCGATCATTTGCTGACCAACAAGATCGCCAATCTGAAACATGGACAGATGCGCTACAGCTGCCTGTGTTATGAAGACGGCGGCACGGTCGACGATCTGATTGTCTACCGGTTTGACGACGAGCATTTTTTATGTGTTGTCAATGCTTCCAACAAGCAGAAAGATTGGGAGTGGTTTAATCAGAACTGCCGTCTCGACGTCCGGCTGCGCAATGTTTCATCGCTCATTTCGCAAGTTGCGCTGCAGGGCCCCAAAGCAATTGAGATCCTGGGCAAGATTGCCGATCTGACTTCACTGCCGGCAAAATCGTATTGGTTTACCGATCAGATCGCGGTCGCTGGCAAGGCCTGTCTGGTTTCGCGCAACGGCTATACCGGCGAGGACGGCGTCGAAATTTACATGCGCAATGAAGACGCGATGGCGATCGTCGAGGCGATCATGACTGCCGGAACGCCGCTGGGATTGATCCCGTGCGGACTGGGCGCGCGCGACACGCTGCGCTTAGAAGCGGCGATGCCACTGTATGGGCATGAGCTGGACGCTGAGACCTCACCGTTAGAGGCGGGTCTGAACTTCGCGGTGAAACTGGATAAAGCTGATTTTATCGGCAAGCAGGGAATTCAGGAAAAAGGTCTGACGAAGGTCCGGATCGGTCTGGAACTGCTCGACCGCGGCATTGCCCGCGAGCATTACGAGGTTCGCCAGGATGGAGCAGTCATCGGTCACATCACCAGCGGGACGATGGCGCCGACGCTGGGCAAAGCGATCGCGATGGCCTATGTCGACGTCGATCACGCTCAGGATGGCGCTGAGGTCGAGGTTGTTCATGGAAACCGAAGCATGAAGGCGCTGATCACGCCGATGCCGTTTTACAAACGGAAATAACGCGGATCAAAGGACGGAAAAGGGCGAAGGAAAACGTTCGTGAAGCGCAGAAACATGGCCTCAGCTTCCGCTTGAACGAGGAAACCTGCAGTCCTTGCCGGAATGGAAAAAGCCGGCGGGACTGGGACAATAAAAATAAAATAAGAGATGAAGGAGGACACACAAAATGTCAGTCGTAAAAGAAGGTCTGCTTTACAGCAAGTCGCATGAATGGGTTGAAACGCTGCCGGACGGCACAGTAAAAATCGGAATTTCCGATTACGCGCAGGACAGTCTGGGCGATATCGTGTTTGTCGACATGCATCCTGCCGGCGAGGAAGTCGAAGCGGAAGGCGCGTTAGCCGACGTCGAGTCCGTCAAAGCCGTCAGTGAAATTTATTCGCCGGTCGCCGGAACGATTAAAGAAACGAATGAGGAATTGATCGACGCTCCGGAAAAGCTGAACGAGGACTGTTACGGCAACTGGATCTGCGTGATGGAGAACGTCAGCGGATTAGACGATCTGTTAAGTCCGGAAGCCTACAGCGAATATCTGACGACGCTGGAGTAGCCCATGAGCGATTACATTGCATCCAGCCCGGAAGAATTGCAGGCGATGCTCGATTCGCTGGGGCTGAAAGATTTAGACGCTTTAACCGGGCATCTGCCCGAAGCGGTGCTTTTAAAAGAAGACGGCTGGGATCTGCCGGAGGGCATGAGTGAATTCGAAGCGTTGGCGAAGCTGAAGAAAATGGCCTCACACAACCGGATTTATGAAGATCTCTACCGCGGGGCGGGCGCTTACCGCCATTACATCCCGAGTCTCGTCAACGCGCTGTCCAGCCGCGGCGAGTTTCTGACGGCGTATACGCCGTATCAGGCGGAAATGAGTCAGGGACTGCTGCAGTCCATTTTTGAATATCAGACAATGATCTGCGAGCTGACGGGCATGGACGTCAGCAACGCCAGTGTGTATGACGGCGCGACGGCCGCGGCTGAAGCCTTGCTGATGTGCCGGGATCCGAAGCATCGCCGCGTGCTGGTGCCAGCGTCGGTGCATCCGCAGATCCTGCAGGTAATCCGGACGTACGGCGAGGCCTACGGTATGACAATCACTGTCTTAGAGTGTCCGCACGGCGTGCTGGAAGAAAGTGTGCTGCGGGAAGCGCTGAGCGAGGATACGGCCTGTCTGCTTTTGCAGCAGCCGAACTATTTCGGTTTAATTGAAGACGCAGAAACGCTGTTTGCAGCGGCGGCGGAGAAAAAGGTAAAAGGGATTCTGCACATCAATCCGATCGCGGCGGCACTGCTGCCGTCAGCGAAGGAAGCCGGCGCTGTGATCGCGGTCGGCGAAGGCCAGCCGTTAGGCATGCCGCTGAACTTCGGCGGGCCGTATCTGGGCTTTATGGCCAGCGTATCGGCGATGATGCGCAAGCTGCCCGGCCGGATTGTCGGCCAGAGTACCGATCACGAAGGCCGGCGGGCTTACGTCCTGACCCTGCAGGCCCGTGAACAGCACATCCGCCGGGAAAAGGCCAGCAGCTCGATCTGTTCCAATCAGGCGTTATGCGCGCTGAGAGCGGCGATCTACTGCAGCGCGATGGGCACGGAAGGCATCGAACAGGTCGCCTCGCACTGTGTCAGCAACGCCCATTATTTAGCGCAGGAGCTATGTGAAAAAACAAAGCTCAAACTGAAATATGCCGGCGAATTCTTCCATGAATTCGTAACGGTCAGCGACGTGCCGAGCGGCGTGCTGCTCAAACATCTGGAAGATCACGGCATCCTGGGCGGACTGCCGCTGAGCGATCACGAAATTCTGTGGTGCGCGACAGAAGTGAACAATAAGGAAAATATGGATCATCTGGTCGAACTGATCGGGGAGGTGGCCGCATGAGCCAGCTGATTTTTGAACGCGGAACCCAGGGACATCGGGGCGTGGCGCTGCCAAAGCTTCAGGTTCCTGCGTATACTTTAAAAACAAAACTGCGCGCTGAGAAACCGCAGCTGCCTTCGGTCAGCGAACTGGAGGTCGTGCGCCATTACACCGAATGCTCCCAGCGTGTCAAGGGCGTCGATCACGTCTTTTATCCATTAGGCTCCTGCACGATGAAATACAATCCGAAAGTCAACGAAGACGCGGCCAACCTGGAGGGCTTTACGGCGATCCATCCGCTGGCGCCGGAAGAGGACGTGCAGGGCTGTCTGGAAGTTGTCGCAACGCTGGAAAAATATCTGACGCAGATCACCGGCATGGATGCGTTCTGCTTCCAGCCGGCCGCAGGCGCGCATGGCGAATTCAGCGGCCTGATGACGATCCGCAACTATTTGAAACGCCATCATGAAGATCAGCGCACCGTCGTGTTCGTGCCGGATTCCGCTCATGGAACCAATCCGGCCAGCGCGGTGATGGCGGGCTTTACGGTCAAGCAGATTCCAAGCAACGCGGAAGGCAACGTCGATGTGGAAGCGTTGCGGGCGATGGCGGATGAAACGACCGCGGCGCTGATGCTGACGAATCCCAACACATTGGGCCTGTTTGAAAAAGATATTTTGGAAATCACAAAAATCATTCACGACGCCGGCGGTCTGGTTTATTACGACGGCGCGAATCTGAACGCGATCATGGGCATTGCGCGTCCGGGCGATATGGGCTTTGACGTTGTCCATCTGAATCTGCATAAGACGTTCTCCACGCCGCATGGCGGGGGCGGGCCGGGCAGCGGGCCGATTGGCGTCAAGCGCCATTTGATTCCCTATCTGCCGTCGCCGCGGATCGAAAACGGCCGGATTCATGAGGACTGTCCGGAAAGTTTAGGCCGGATGAAGATGTTCTACGGCAATTTCGGCGTCATGGTCCGGGCTTTAACCTATGTCATGATCTTAGGCAAGGAAGGTCTGCGCCGGACAAGCCAGGTCGCGGTGCTCAACGCTCGCTATCTGGAACATGAACTGAGCCGGAACTACGATATGGCGATTGACCAGCCGTGCATGCATGAATTCGTCATGACGCTGAAACGTCAGCATAACGACCTGGGCGTCAGTGCGATGGATATCGCCAAGGGGATGATCGACCGCGGCATCCATCCGCCGACGATGTATTTCCCGCTGATCGTGGAAGAAGCGCTGATGGTGGAACCGACGGAAACCGAACCGAAGGCGGTGCTCGATGAAGCAGTGCGCGTGCTGAGTGAGCTGCTTGACTTGGCGGCCAGTGATCCGCAGGCACTGCAGGCATGTCCAACGACGACGCCAGTCGGCCGGATCGACGAGGTTCAGGCGGCCCGGCATCCGATTCTGCGCTGGCAAAAGGGAAACAAATAGCACAATGCTGTATTTTACAGAGGGTCAGACTTTTGACCCTTACTTTAATTTAGCGATGGAGAAGTGGCTGTGCGATCATCTCGACGGCCGGCGGATTCTCTATCTGTGGCAAAACGAGCATACCGTTGTCATTGGCAAAAACCAGAATCCGCTGAAGGAATGTCGGCTGGCGGCGCTGAAGCAGGACGGCGGCTTGTTAGCCCGGCGCTGTTCCGGCGGCGGGGCGGTCTATCACGATTTGGGCAACCTGAACTTTACGATGTTGGTTCCCAACGATCAGTTTGATCTGCATCGACAATGCTCCGTGCTTTTGCAGGCTGTGCGTCAGTTCGGGGTGGACGCGCAGTTTTCAGGCCGCAACGATCTGACGGCGCAGGGCCGGAAATTTTCCGGCAACGCCTTTTATCACGGGCCCCACGGCAGCTTTCATCACGGCACGCTGCTCGTCGATACGGACAGCGAGAAAGTGGCCAGATACCTGAAGGTATCCGCCGCGAAGCTGAAAGGCAACGGCGTCGATTCCGTCCGTCAGCGCGTCATCAATTTAAAGGAATGCGCGCCAATGATGACGATCAGCCGGCTGAAAACCGCACTGCGGGAAGCGATGGAACAGGTTTATGGAGAACTGGGAACGATGTGGGAATGGACACCGGCGCAGATTGCGGAAATCAAAGCGCTGGCCCAGTTTTACCGCAGCGACGCCTGGCTGTTCCCAGAGAAATTCCAGGCTGATTTATGTTTGGAGAAACGTTTCGCCTGGGGTGAGATCCAGGCGCAGCTGCAGCTGCAGTCCCAGCGTATCTGCGCCTGCCGGCTGTATACCGACGCGATGGATGCGGCGGCGATCACGGAGCTGGAAGCCTTGCTTCATGATTGTCCGCTGACGTCCCAGGCGCTGCAGGAACGCGCTTTATCCGCAAGTCCGCACCATCCGCTGATCCCGGAATGCATTGCGTGGATCAGCCAAGAAATAGAAGGGCAGGAAGCAAAATGGGATTAAAAACCGAGCTTGTGATTCTCGGCGCCGGCCCGGCCGGCTATGAAGCGGCAATTCACGCCGCCCAATGCGGCATGCAGGTCGTGCTGATCGAAAAAGACCAGGTCGGCGGCACATGTCTTAACCGCGGGTGTATTCCGACTAAAAGCCTGTTATACCAGGCGCATCAGCTGCGGATTGCGGCGCAGTACGCCAAGATCGAGATCGACGGCGAAGCACTGCGGCTGCAGAAGGAAGACACCGTGGGGAAGCTGCAGAAGGGAATTGCCCAGCTGATCAAAGGCAATTCAATCCAGTTTCTTCATGGCGAAGCGAAAATAACCGGCCCGCAGACGGTCAGTGTGAATGATGAGATCATTGAAGCTGAACATATTTTGATCGCGACCGGCTCCCGGACTTCAGTTCCGCCGATTCCGGGAATTGAACTGGCGATGACCTCGGATCAGGTGCTGCAGTGGGATCGTCCGCTGCCGCAGCAGGCTGTGATTATCGGGGCCGGCGTGATCGGCCTGGAATTTGCGGATTTATTATTGGATCTGGGGGTTGGGGTAACGCTGTTGGAAGCCGCCCCGCGGCCGTTGATTCAGGCGGATCGGGAAATTGCGCAGAATCTTCAAATGATCCTCAAGCGCCGGGGCGCGCAGCTGCATTGCGGCATTACGATTACCCAGATTCATGAAAATGCCGTAGACTATGTAGAAAAGGAAAAACCGATGCGCGCGGAAGGGGAATGGATCATCGCCGCAACCGGACGCAAACCGGTGTTATGCGATTGCGCGCCGGCACTGGCGCAGGAGCGCGGCCGTTTGATCACGGATGCCTGCGGCCGGACGTCGGTTCCTACGATTTATGCTGCTGGGGATGTGACCAGCCGGATTCAGCTTGCGCATCTGGCCAGCGCGCAGGCGATCAATGCGGTGGATACAATGCTGGGCCGGACGCCGCAGTTTGATTTAAACTGCGTGCCGTCATGTCTGTACACCCATCCGGAAGCGGCGTGGGTCGGCTTGTCGGAGGAGGAAGCGCAGGCGCAGGGGTTATCGGTCATCGTGGGCAAGACCAGCACCTTAAGCAATTCCAAATCCATGATCGAACAGGCGCCGCGCGGTTTTGTCAAGCTGATCGCCGATGCGGCCACCCGTCAGTTAGTGGGCGGGGTGATTGCCGGAGCGCATGCCAGCGACTGGATCGGCACAGTGGCTCAGGCCGTCAGTCAGCATTTGACGATCGACGACTGCCAGCGCGTGATCAT
>NZ_CFQZWI010000124.1:0-7175 GCF_986127675.1 Holdemania sp.
AGTTCAGACGTGTGCTCTTCCGATCTTTCTTTGTAGAACCGACACCCTTTTTGGAAGCGAACAACTGAATGTTCAATACTAACTTCATGGCTTACACCTCCTGTTTTTTGAGTTTTATAAATTCTGGATAACTCTCTGCAATGGTTTGCAGCTGTATCCAGGCTGTTCGGAGAACCAGCTGGGCTGTCGGATCGTCCAGATTCAGAATCCGGATTTTCAGATATCCCTCCCGGGTTTCAGATTGAAACGTTCCGGGCGCTAATTCATCCAAAGCATTATTGGTTCCGATCGTAATGCAGCTGACGCCGGCGCAGACAAGATCTTGTCCCATTTCAGCGTAGCCCGCATGACCCTCCGCCAGTAAGGTTTCCGCCTTTCCCTGACGTTCAGTCAGCTTGATCCGAATCATGAGACTTAAGCTTCGATGGCTTCAACGGTCAGCTTTGTATACGGCTGTCTGTGGCCCTGCTTGCGGTGAGAAGAACCGTCCTTGGCTTTGTACTTGAAGATCGTGACCTTCTTTTCCTTGCCCTGCTTCTCAACTTTGCAGGTGACCTTAGCACCCTTGACATACGGCGTACCGATTTTTGTTGTTCTGTTGGCATAGAGCACAACGGTGTTGAAGACGACTTCTTCACCCGGCTGAACGTCCAGCTTTTCTACATAGATCGACTGGCCGACTTCAACGCGCAGCTGCTTTCCGCCTGTTTCAATTACTGCGTACATGACTTGCACCTCCGTTCATATTCTCATGTATTTCTGAAAGAGACTCGCCAGCGCAGGGGACGATTTCCCGTCTTAAAACCCTGTTATGAGCGGTTGCAGCCATCAGAGGGGCATACAACGTGATAATAATAGCACAACGGCTATTTCCAGTCAATGTAATTTTACCAATCTGTCCGCTTGTTTTCAATCATTTTTCTTCTGTTTTATAGTTTTTATCCCACCAGGAATTATCAGAACAGGTGATTATTTCTTAACTGGATTGTCGTTGAGCACGCTGGCGATATATTGTCAATGCCCTCTATGATGCAGGAATCTCTTGTGGTATGCAGGACGTCAAAATACTGAGAAGGATTCCCATAGATGCAAAAGCTTTAAATTTTGTTCGCCTCTTCTATTTTTATAAACCGAGACGGCGGATCAGCTGCGGCAGCACGCGTTCAAAATTCACGCCGTATTTCTTTTCAGCGTCGTGTTCCATCGTTTCGCGGATACAGGCGACGGTGTAGTCGGCCGCAATCTCCAGCGCTTCCTGCAAGCTTTTTCCCAGTGCCAGAGCGCCGACAGTCGTGCTTGAGAAAATATCCCCGGTTCCATGGTAGCTGACAGGGATCCGGTCATGCACATAGCGGATTTTCTTCCCGCTTACAAGATCCCGGCCGGCGACGCCGGTCTTGCCGGGTTCTAAAGCCACGCCGGTCAGCACGACCGCGCGTTTTGTTCCCAAAGCGGCCAGCTTATCCAGCAGCGCTTCGATGTACTGCTCATCGTAGTGTTCCCGGTATTCCGTCCCCGTCAGAAAGCACGCTTCCGTCAGATTCGGCACGATGATATCCGCCTTGGCGCACAACTTGGCCATCTGGGCGGCAAAGTCCAGGTCAAACAGTGGATAAAGCTTGCCGTTATCCGCCATGACCGGATCCACAAAGATAAAATTATCCTCAGATTTGAATTGATCAAAGAAATCGGAAATCAGCTGAACTTGTCTTTTCGATCCTAAATATCCTGTATAGATCGCCGCAAAATCAATCTGTTCCTGCTGCCAATGCCGTGCGATCGGCGCGATTTCGTCGGTCAAGTCATGAAATGTATAGTTCTGAAACATTGTATGGGTCGACAACACCGCCGTTGGGATGATCGCTGTTTCCACGCCCATCGCCGAAATGATCGGCAGCGCCACGGTCAGCGAACATTTGCCGACGCAGGAAATATCCTGAATAGTTACGATTCTCTGCATTGTTCAATTCCTCCTTCAAGTCCGATGACTTCAATCCGATTATAAACATCTCTCACGGCAAACACAAGCCCCGCCCGCACTCGGATAAGGCTTCGCTTGCTTTTTCAGACAGAATGCCAAAGTTTCCAGCCGTTTCAAAGAGTCTGTTAAAAAAGCCGCTTCCCGCGGCTCTTGGTTTTATTTCGTCGTTTGTTTTGGAAATTTCTGAATCCCGCTGATTGCTGAGCGTTGGGAACGCTTTACAGTCCGCCTTTTAACAGCTCCGGGTTCAGAAAAACCTGCAGCGCGCTGAAGGCCATCGCTTTAATCGCTGTGTGCAGCGAATGATCGGCGGCATGACCATGAACATAGTCCAGAAAATCTTCGTTGTGCGCATACACCGGCGGACAAGCGTCGGTTTCAATTTCGCAATACACCGTCGGACAAACATGCGAGACATTACCGATATCGGTCGAGCCGGAGGCTTCGTTGGACTGCGGCACAAAATGAGTCACGCCCAGCGCTTCCAGATTTTCCTTCAACAGCTTCCGTAACGGCTCGCTGTAAACCAGATCGTCATACGAGTTCTCAAAGTTATGATAAGCTAACGACGCACCCGTCATCAGCGCCGCGCCCTTGGCGCAGTTGATGATCCGCTGTGTTAATTCTTCCAGATAAGCGCGGGATTTCGCCCGGATATAGAACTGACAGGACGCGCTTTCCGGCACGATGTTGGCCGCCGCTCCGCCGTTGGTTACAATCCCATGCACCCTTGCGTCGCTCTGCATGTGCTGGCGCAGGGCGTTGATCCCGGCAAACGTGAGCTGGACGGCATCCAGAGCATTGATGCCTAAATGCGGATACGCCGCAGCGTGCGCCGCTTTCCCGGTGAAGTCAAACTGCAGGGAATCCATCGCCAGCGACACGACATGAATGTTGTTTTCCGCGCCTAAATGCATCTGAAATGCCGCGTCAATATCGTCAAAGCAGCCCGCGTCAACCAGGTCGCACTTGCCGCCCAGCGTTTCTTCCGCCGGTGTGCCGATCAAAACGATTGTACCGCTGAATTCCTCGCTGAACTGCGCCAGCAAGGCGGCTGCGCCCAGCGTTGAAGCTGCGATCCAGTTATGACCGCAGGCATGGGCGTTCTGGTTATGCTCAGGGCCATAGCCCGGCAGCGCGTCATATTCCGCCAGGAAAGCAATTTTCGGACCATCGCCGCAGTTCAGCTCGGCGCGAAACGCCGTTGCCAGACCGCCGTAAGGCTGCGTGACCGTGAAGCCATAGCCGCGCATTTTTTCACACAAATACTGCGACGACCAGACTTCATCACACCCCAGTTCGGGATGGGCGTAGATTTCATCGCGGACCCTTTCAAACTGTTCAGCCATTTCCGCTTCCCGCGCAAACAGCGCCTCGCGCAGCGTCGCCAAGTTCTTTTCCATCGTGATTTCCTCCCGTCTAGTATCCGATCAGCACGGCAATCGTCAAGAGCACAATTTCCGCGATGAACAACAAACCGAACAACGGCGTCACAAACTTATACCACTTGTTGACCGGCAGGCCCATAATTCCGCACATCATAAAGACGGAGGTCGGCCAGAAAATATTGGAGAACCCGTCGCCGAACTGGAAAGCCAGAACCGCGATTTGCCGGCTCAAGCCGACCATTTCAGAAACCGGCGCTAAAATCGGCATCGTGACGACCGCCTGTCCGCCGCCGGACGGAATGAAGAAGTTAATGATATTCTGCACAAACAACATGCCCATTGCGCTTGCGATGCCCTGAAACTGCGCCAATCCGGTCGACAGCCAGTACACAATCGTGTCGATGATGTGCGCGTTGTCCATGATGACCGGAATCGCCCGGCTCAGTCCGACAATCAATGCACCGAACATCATATCCTTCGCCGCTTCGATGAAATACTGCGCGATCTGACTCGGCGTAAACCGGGACACCAGACCGATCACAAGCATCATGATGATGAACAGCGCCGCGATTTCATTGATATACCAGCCCAGCTTGATCGTGCCGATCAAAAGCATGACCACGGTGAAAATGAAGCACAGCCCGGAAATTTTCTGCGTCAGCGTAAAATCACGCTTCATCAACTCTTCCTTGGTACCGACTTCGCGGAAATTCAGGTTTTCACCGGCCAGAATTGATTTTTCCGGATGCTTTCTGACCTTCTCCGCATAACGCCAGACATAAATGATTGAGATGCCCATGAAAATAACAAAGCAGAAGATCCGATAACCCAGACCGGAAAACAGCGGAACCTGAGACACTTCCTGAGCGATGCCGATCGTAAACGGATTGATCGTCGCCGCCGCAAAGCCGACCGCGACTGCGATATACACGATTGAACCGCCGACGATGGCGTCAAAGCCCAGCGCGATCGCGATCGAAATGAAGATCGGAAGCAGACCGTAGGTTTCCTCAAACAGACCGATGGTCGAGCCGAGGATTCCGAAGGCGATCATGCAGATCGGAATCAACAGGTGTACGCGGTTGCCGATCTTCCGCAAAACAGCGCCGACGACCGCGTCGAACGTTCCGTTTTTCAATAACATATAAACAAAGGCGTAAGCAAAGACGATGAAGAAAATAATCTGAGCACCGTCAATGAAGCCTAACTGAATCGAAGTGAAAATTTCAAACAGACTGCAGCCCGTTTTCGGCAGGTAATGGAACGAATCGGCGACGACGACCATCTTGCCGCTGGCTTCATCCAGGACACGGGTGAATTCCCCGGCCGGCACAATGTTCGCCAACAGCGCGGTCAACAGGACCATGCCGAAGATAATGACATAGGTATGGGGCATTTTGAATGATGTGGCAGTTTTCTTGCGCATACAATTTCCTCCTCAACAAAAAAATCTTTACATCCTAAAACATGTAAAGATCAATGGAAATCATCATTCATCCCTATATGCCTTAAGATAGTGCTCCTTTGTAAAATGGCATCTTTACAAAGACAGTGACCTACCTGTTCGATAGGTCCCCAGCCGCTTTTATGACAAAGCGACTTCGGCGGATCATCCTTTCCGGCTGACTTCTCAGGCTTTCGGCCTCCATCAGCGTACTCTTAATCTCCGCGCCTCTAGCTGTGCTTTCACACAAGCATGTTTAGATTACCATATTCAATTTTACATTTCAACCGGAAAACACAAGAAAAAAGGAAATTCTAACAGAATTTCCCAAGGACTTGAAAAACAGATCAAATGGCGGGCGACAGCGGGTCTTTGGCATCGTGATCCTCCAATTTTAATAAGGAATAAAGAATGGCACGGAATGGTTTGGCATCATAGGTGAAGCGCTGCAGCCGATCGGCATGACGCATCGCGTAGCTGTTGAGCAGACAATGAACGACGTTCGCCCGAGTTCGGGCTTCGCTTTCACTTAAGTCGGGATCATGGCGCTGGATGTATTCCTGAAGCTGACGCCGATAGCGCATCGACCACTCCGCGATCGCCGGAAAATTATCAACCCGGTGGGAGCTGATCAAGGAAGCCTGCGTCGAATAGAGCGCCTGTGACAGGATCATCTGCGAGGAAGTCGCGCATCTGAATCCAGACGTCGTCATCGCCGTCACCGGTGTTCTGCCAGAAGTTCTGCGGATTCCGGGCTTTGACAAACCACTGGTCACAAACGTCAAGAAAGCGCTGCGGGTAAACCGACAGGCAAAACCATTGGGATCATCGGCGGCACGGATGGCTGCCTAACAGCGGAATGGATACTGAATGTGGGCAAATCCGTCAAAATCGGCGACGCTCAGGGGATCGGCAGTGTCCTGGAAGCCGCGCAGACCGATTATGTCGCGGGGAAATCAATCTAACTTTCTCCGATCAGGGTGTTCTAAAGATCTTGGAGAAAGCATGGACGAAATTGTCTTCTGCCCCAGATTCTGACATAGACAACAAAGAGGAGTGTATGCTCCTCTTTTAGTATCCTAATCAACTTTTCTTTCTTACTTTGATATTTCCGTTCTATTCCGCGGATGCCTGACTTACGGCTTCAATCCATTTCTTTAAGATTAGATCCTCCCCGTGCAGTCCAAAATCAGCCTGATCCAAAAATTTTTCGATCTCCGCGGCCAGCTCCGGGGAAAGTTCCCGGCGGATTGCTTCCAGCAGAGCTGCCGTGGACTTAACCGTCAGGTTCGCTAACAAGGAAAGAATTTGATCGACGACCGTCATTCCTTGATCAAACGCCAGCTTTAAAAACAAAGCCGTTCCTTTTTGATGGATGCTTTTTGCATCGTTCTTTCCTTCCGCCGTGCGGATCGGCCGCAGCGGTGCATAAGTGGAAACGAGCGTGTTCAATTTTTGCTTTAGCAGCCAGGTCGGGCCGTGTTTCATCAAGTAACGCAGGCAAGCCCATTCCGCCCCGGTTTCATTCAGCCAGTCCTCCCAGGAAGAAACGTCAGCTCCGTTAAACCAGAGATGACCCAGTTCATGCGCCATCAAGCCAATCATCCGATCGGCATGTTCCTGGATTTGAGAACATTCTTCCGGTAGAATCCGCGTGTAAAACGTCCACTCCCCACGCTGGAAAGCGCCGGCATTTTGATAGTCAGGAATATCCAAAGATATCATTTTTCGCTGCGGCAGCTTCCGCGCGCCATAGGCTGTCTGATATTCCATCAGAATTTGTTCAACTTCCGCGACCATGCGGGAAATGATTTCCGTTTCATCCGGATTGAAATAGATAAACTGTACTGCGGCATTTTCCTGCGTCAGTTTGCTTTCCGGCTTATAGATCACGACATTGCCGGGATCCCCGGCCAGCCCTGAAGAAAACCAAGCCTTCTGAGCTTCATCCCATTGTCCCTCCAGCATAACCTGGCCTGGCCGGCCTTGATATGTCAGTGGAAACGGAATGAGGGATAAGGTCTTCGGCTGCGGATAGTAAACGGAATAAGTGTTGAGGGCCAGCAGATCGGAGCGGTTGACGTTCCCCCATCCAGCCGGCTGTCCTTGATATTCGATCTCGATTTCCCCTGCCTGAACGATCTGCGGCGTAATCTTGCGGGCAGCCGAGCGGAATAGCATCGGTTCTGAGGGACCTGCTTCGAAGGCAATTTCTTGATCCTGGCTCACGATGCGATGGAGAGTCAGCTGATCGGAAAGCCAGAAGCTTTCATCCTTTTCCAAATACAGCTGCCAGCGAAACAACAGGTCCGAGGCTTGTTCAAATAGATGCAGGTGAATGATTTTCATCGCTGAGTCCCTC
>NZ_CFQZWI010000125.1:0-7025 GCF_986127675.1 Holdemania sp.
CTTATGCTTTTTTGTAAAATTTTCAAAGCTCGAGTATTGAGTATTTGAATTAAAAGGTGTAGACTAAGAATCGTATACGCTTAAAGAGGGTTGGTTATGAATAAGATTGCGAAAGATCATGTGATCTATGCGATGTCTTCTGAGAATAAACCGGTACTCAACGTACATTCAGGAGATCGGATTACGTTTGAAACGATGGATTGTTACAGTGACGAGGTCACGCCGGACGAGCCGGACAGGCGTTGTCATCGGATTAATCCGGCAAGCGGGCCGGCGGCGATTGAAGAAGCCATGCCGGGCGATACGCTGAAGGTCACGATCGAGAAAATCTCGCTGGGAAGGCGGGCGCTGGTCGGCAGTTATCCCAACAGCGGAACGATGAAAGAACTTGTGACGCGGAGAATGATCCACTTTCTGCCGGTACAGGAGCGCCAGCTGGAATTTCGCAGCGATCTGATCGTCAAGGCGGATCCGATGATCGGCGTGATCGGCGTAGCCCCGCAGGAAAAAGAAGTTGGCTGCGGAACTCCGGGTGAACACGGCGGCAACATGGACTGCCGTAAAATCCGCGAAGGCGCGGTGGTCTATCTGCCCGTCTTCCATCCCGGCGCGCTGTTGGCGCTGGGCGATGTGCATGCGGTCATGGGCGATGGCGAGGTGATGGGCAGCGGCGCGGAAATTGCGGCTGAGGTCACGGTAAAGGTCGAAGTCCTCAAGCAAGCTTGCGAAGGTCCGTGGGTGACAGATCAGGATCAGCTCTATGCACTGGCTTCCGCCAAGACGATGGAGGAAGCGCTGAAACGTTGTTGTCAGAAAATGAATTGCCAGCTGCAGCGCCAGTTGGGATGTACGCCGGAAATGGCGGGCATGCTGATGAGCCTGGAGGGCAATAGTGAAATATGTCAGGTTGTGAACGATTTGGTAACGCTGCGGTTTGGAATGCCGCTGGTTCGATTCCTTTCCAAGGAGGGAAATAGATCATGAACTTCAAACTGCCGATCAGAGATAAGCTGCTGCGGTTTCTGGGGCCGACCCGGATGATCGCGCTGAGCTTTGTCCTTGTTATCCTTGTAGGTTCCTTCCTGCTGTGGCTGCCGTTTTCGCAGAATCCCGGCATGCGGGCCAGCTATCTAAACAGCTTATTCGTCGCCACCTCGGCGACCTGTGTGACGGGACTGATGCCGTTTGCCGTGATTGACCAGTACAATCTGATCGGCCAGACGGTCATCATTTTCCTGATGCAGATCGGCGGATTGGGCCTGATGTCGCTGCTGGCGCTGTTTCTGACGCTGATGCGGCGCAAGCTGAACTTTTCTGAAAAGAAAATGCTGCAGGACTCGTTAAATAAAAACGACGCTGACAACATTCCCAACTTTCTAAAAAGCATCTTCCGCTATACCTTTATTTTTGAAGCCATTGGCATGGTGCTGCTGGCGCTGCGCTTCATTCCGGAATACGGATTGACGCAGGGGCTTTACAATTCGGTATTCCTTTCCGTTTCTGCGTTCTGCAATGCGGGTCTGGATAATCTGACGCGGTCGTCGTTAATGGCGTACGCTACCGATCCGCTGATCAACTTTACCGTCTGCGGCCTGATCATCACCGGCGGCCTGGGCTTTGCGGTCTGGTTTGACCTGCGGCGGGTACTGCCGGAGAAGAAGACATTCAGCTGGAAACGGCTGTGGACGCGGCTCTCCCTGCACAGCCGGCTGGTGCTGGTCGTGACCGGAGCGTTGTTGGGCAGCGGGACGCTGCTGATCCTGTTAGTGGAATTTACCAATCCGGATACGCTCGGATGGATGAGCTTCCCGCAGAAAGTGATGGCGGCGTTCTTCCAGTCGACGACGCTGCGAACGGCGGGCTTCAGTACCATCGACTTCTCGCTGCTGCGGGGTGCTTCCCTGTTCATCATGCTGTTCTATATGATCATCGGCGGTTCGCCGGGCGGTACCGCGGGCGGTATCAAAACGACGACGTTCTCGATGCTGTTCGTGCTGATCGTGTCTGAGATCCGCGATGCCGGCAATATGACGCTGTTCAAGCGGACGCTGCCGGCCGGCACCTTCCACAAGGCGTTCGCGATCACGCTGACCTATGCCTGCGTGTTGATCATGGCGATCTTTCTGCTGACGCTCAGTGATCCGGAAATCGGCTTCCTGCCGATCGCATTTGAAGCGTTCTCCGCGATCGCGACGGTCGGGCTGTCCGCTGGGGTGACGCCGCTGTTGTCAGCGCTGGGCAAAATTGTGATCATCGCGCTGATGTATATTGGCCGTGTTGGTCCGATTACGATCGTGCTTTCGTTGATGCGAATGAAACAAAACCGTAAAACAAACAATCTCGTTTATCCGCACGGGGACGTGCTGATCGGGTAGGAGGAATAGGAATTATGTCGGAAATGAAACAGTATGTTATTCTGGGCTTAGGGATCTTCGGATCGACGATCGCCAAGACCCTTTCGCAATACAACCACGAAGTCATCGCGATTGATAAGGATCTGGCGTGCGTCGACCGCGTCAGCGATTTTGTCACGCAGGCGATTCAGGCTGACTTCACCGATATCGACCAGCTGCGTGCGATCGGCATTCAGGACTGCGACGCGGCGGTGGTGGCGACGGGATCGCACCTGGAAGAAAGCATCATGGGCGTCATGAATCTGCGCGAGCTGGGAATTCCGTTTATCATGGCAAAGGCAAAAAATAAAAAGTACATGCAGATCCTGCAGAAGATCGGCGCGGATTACGTCGTTCGTCCGGAAAAAGAGATGGGCGAGCGGGTAGCGAAGAAGTTGGTTTCACGCAACATCATTGATTTGATCGACATCGACGACGATTACAGCATCGTTGAGATCGCAGCCCCGGCCAAGTGGGTCGGCAAGACGCTGAAAGCGCTGGAACTGCGGACCAATTACGGCATTAACGTTTTGGGGATCCGCAAGAATCCGAAGGAACATCTTTCGATTTCTCCGGACGCGTTCTACACGATCGAGGCCAACGACCAGCTGCTGGTTATCGCGGATAATAAAATCTTCAAGAAATTTGAATCACTGTTCAGAATTTGAATCGAAGCCGGAAAATTCCGGCTTTTCTGTATTTTTGGACTTGTGAAGGAAAATGAACCATGGTATCATGATAACCATAGTCGACAGGAGGTTTTTTATATGACAATGACAAAAGATAAATTTACATATATCCCCCAGGGCGTTTGTTCCAAGCGCTTTGATTTTGAGCTGGAAGGCGACGTTATTACCAACGTTGTGATCACCGGCGGCTGCCCCGGCAACCTGTTAGGCATTTCCAGAATCATCAAGGGGAAAACAGTCAAAGAAGTAGTAGAAGCTTTTCAGGGAGTTCATTGCGGCGCGAAGCCGACGTCCTGTCCTGATCAGATCGCAACGGCGTTAACCAAACACTTCCAATCAAACTAAAGGATAGTTTCAGAGCGGAACGCTCAGCCTAAGAACAGGTGAGAGCGTATGAAAAAACCGCAGATGGAAGTTGCGAAAACGCTGGTGGAGATCGGTTTGTCGTTTGACGTCATCGAATTGATGACGCAGGTGACGCCGGTCGAGTATCTGGCAGAAGTGATGGATGAAAATGAATCAGAAACAAATGAAAAGCACTGCTGAGCGTGCTTTTTATTTTGGATTCCGGAAGGAGGGGAAATCATGCGGAAGTTTCATTTTATTTGGGAGTTTTTAGAAGGCAACCGGAAACGGATGGCGGCGATGATCATTTTGGTGTGCGTGTACGCGTTTCTGAATCTGTGTTCACCGCTGTTGTTCAGCTTTATGATCGACAACGTCATCCATGCCCAGCCGGCTAACAATCCGGTTCTGGCGTGGCTGTTGGATCATTTGGGCGGGGCGGCATATTTACAGCGGAATTTGTGGATCGGCGCCGCGGCGATTCTGGCGATTAATGCGCTGATCTGCGTGTGCGTGTTCTTGCGGGGGTATTGGAACGCGGTGATTTCAGAGGAAGTCTGCCGCAAGGTCCGCAACCGGCTTTACGCGCATCTGCAGTCGTTGCCGTTCAGTTACCATGTGCGGATTAAGACCGGCGATCTGGTGCAGCGGTGCACGAGTGATGTCGATCAGATCCGGCGCTTTCTGGCGGGACAGATCTCAGAGGTCGTCTATTCCGTCGCGACGGCGCTGGCCGCGCTGTTGATTCTGTTTTCCATCTACCGGCCGCTGGCCTGGCTGGCGGTGATCTCGATGCCGCTGTTAGTGATCTACGCGTATATCTTTTTTACCCGCGTGCAGAAGGCGTTTTTAGCGTCGGATGAGGCTGAGGGGGATCTGAGTACGGCGGTGCAGGAGAATTTATCCGGCATCCGCGTCGTTAAGGCGTTTAATAATGAGCGGGAGGAAATCCGGAAGTTCGAGCAGAAAAATGCCCGCTACCGGGATCTGACGTTTAAAATGATTCAGTATCTGGGTGCGTACTGGGGGACAAGCGACCTGATCTGCCTGACGCAGATCTTCGTGATCATTCTGGCCGGGATTTTTGCCGCGGTTCGGGGCGATCTGAGCGTCGGCAGCTTCTTCGTGTTCATTTCGTATGAAGGCATGATCCTGTGGCCGGTACGCAACCTCGGCCGGATTCTTGCCGATATGGGTAAAATGAGCGTGTCCATCGGACGTCTGCAGGAAATTCTTGACGAAACTCCGGAAGATGTGGCCAGCGGGGAAACGCCGCCGATTGAGGGCCGGATTGAGTTCGATCATGTTCAGTTTCAATATGAAGGCGACAGTCAGCCGGTGCTGAAGGATCTGACCTTTACGATTGAAAAGGGCATGACGGTGGCGCTGATCGGGCCGACCGGCGGAGGCAAAAGCACCTTGGTTCATCTGTTGATGCGGCTGTACGATCCGACGTCCGGTCAGATTCGGATCGACGGTCATGACATTACAGGAATCCAGCGGACATGGCTGCGCCAGAACATCGGCATCGTCCTGCAGGAACCGTTCCTGTTTTCGAAAACAATTTACGATAACATTCACCTGGCCCGGCGCGGGGCACATCGCGAGGAAGTGGAACAGGCGGCGCGGATTGCGTCGGTGCATGAAGTCATCGCGGAGTTTGACCGCGGCTACGACACGTTAGTCGGCGAGAAAGGCGTCACGCTTTCCGGCGGACAGAAGCAGCGGATCGCGATCGCCCGCACGGTGCTGTCGCCGCAGCCGATTCTGATCTTCGACGATTCGCTGTCAGCGGTCGATACCCAGACCGACGCGAAGATCCGCGCGGCTTTAAAAGAGGTGCAAAGCCAGACTACGACGCTGATCATCACCCAGCGGGTGGCTTCGGCGATGGATGCCGACCTGATCCTGGTGCTGGAACAAGGCCGGATCACTCAGGCGGGAACGCATGCTCAGCTGATTGAGGAAGACGGGCTGTACCGCCGGATCGTTGAGATTCAGACGGCCCGGATGAATGAAGGAGGGGAGGAAGCATGAGTCAGATTCGTTTTGAAGAACAACAATACAATACGGAATCGCTGGATGCCGGCCTGTGGAAGCGGATCTTCGTACTGATGAGACCGCTGCGCAAGGAGCTGGTGCGGCTGCTGATCCTGATGGTCGCTGTCGCCGGCTGCGACGTCCTGTTTCCGATCCTTAACAAAATCGCGATCGACACGTTTGCCGCAGGCGGTCAGCCGGACAGCTCGCTGTGGATGTTTTCCGGAGTTTACATGGCGGGTGTGCTGTTTCAGGCGTTCAGTGTCTATCTGTTTTTCATGCAGGCGGGCAAAATTGAAATGGCGTTCTCCTACGATGTGCGCCAGAAAGCGTTCGCCAAGCTGCAGACGCTCTCGTTTTCCTACTTTGACCGGACGCCGATCGGCTGGCTGATGGCGCGGATGAACAGCGATATTGCCCGGCTGGCGGAAATTCTGTCGTGGAGTCTGATGGATCTGATCTGGGGCTTAGCGGTGATGCTGGGAGTCAGCATCGTCATGCTGATCGTCAACTGGAAGCTGGCATTGCTGGTGCTGATGGTCGTGCCGGTGCTGGCCTGGCTGAGCGTGTGGTTTCAGGTTCGGATTCTCAAGAATTACCGCAGCGTGCGGCGGATTAACTCGCGGATTACCAGTGCGTTCAACGAAGGCATCACCGGCGCCAAGACGACGAAGACGCTGGTCATCGAAGATGATAACTTAAAAGAATTCAATGAAGAAACGCTTGAGATGAAGGCGGCCAGCGTGCGCGCGGCGACGTTGTCCGCGCTGTTTATGCCGGTGGTCATGGGTCTGGGTGCGATCTCGACCGCGGCGATCCTGTGGTCGGGCGGCCATCAGGTGCTGATGCAGACGCTGCAGTTCGGCACGCTGATGATGTTTACGCAGTACGCCACGCAGTTTTTTGAGCCGCTGAGGCAGATTGCCCGGCTGATCGCCGAGCTGCAGCTGGCACAGGCCAGCGCGGAGCGGGTGCTGTCGCTATTGGACAGCGAACCGCAGATTGTCGATACCCCGGAAGTCATTGAAAAATATGGAACGGAGCTGGAGCCGAAGCCGCAGAACTATGAACCGTTAGCCGGCGACGTGGAGTTCCGGCATGTCGATTTTGAATATCTTGAGGGCGAACGTGTGCTGACCGATTTTAACCTGAAGGTGAAAGCCGGCCAGACCGTTGCGCTGGTCGGAGAAACCGGTTCCGGCAAGAGTACAGTCGTCAACCTGTTATGCCGGTTTTATCAGCCAGTGAACGGACAGGTGCTGATCGACGGGAAAGACGTGCGCGAACGCTCGCTGGGCTGGCTGCACTCCCATCTCGGCTATGTGCTGCAGGCGCCGCATCTGTTCTCCGGCACGGTAAAGGAGAACATCCGCTATGGCCGGCTGGATGCCAGCGACGAACAAATTGAAGCGGCGGCAAAAATGGTCGACGCGCACGAGTTCATTCTGCGTCTGGAAAACGGCTACAACACGGATGTGGGCGAGGGCGGCTCACGATTGTCAACGGGGCAGAAGCAGCTGATTTCGTTTGCCCGCGCCGTGCTGGCGGATCCGCGGAT
>NZ_CFQZWI010000126.1:0-6974 GCF_986127675.1 Holdemania sp.
GAGCTGCAGATCAAATCCATGGTGCATTCCTTCTGGAGCGAGATCGAGCATCAGGTCGTCTATAAAAACACCCAGTACGTGATGTTTGACAGCTTCATGAAAGATATTCTGGCTTCAATCCGCGATAATCTGGACGTCGTCGATCACCAGCTGGAAATCGTCTATACGCAGATTCTCAATCAGAATAAAGACAAGGATATCGGCATGAGCGAACGCGGCTTCAAGATGTTCATGGCGAAATCGATCAGCGATCTGTATGCGATTAAGATGATCGAGTCGATCGGGTTTACGACCGATTTCAAGAAATGCAGCGCCGTGCTCAGCCAGTACATCTACATTAAAGATTTTGTCCAGTCGGACCAGCCGCAGCAGAAAATGGTCGAATATTTCGAACATTTCAACCTGCTGAAAATCAGCGATCTCGATTTCACGGAACCGATCACGCTGGAAAAAGAATTCATTCATTACGATCCGTTCTGCGATGTGCTCGGCCGCTATTGGCAAAGCATCATCAACATTGATTTTGAGTGGCACGTGTTCTTCGTCATGCTTTTTGCGATCCAGCCGGGCAACAACATTCAGGACTTCACGATGTTTGTCGAAGTGCTGAAATCGCTGATTGTCAATCGTTTCTGGTACGAGAAAAAATTCACGACGCTGGACAGCGTCAGCGCTCAGACGATCCGCGACGATCTGCTGCGGTGCGTCGCGGAAGCGATGGTGGAGGTCGGCAAGATCGAGATCATCCACGAAGACCGCCTGCTTCAGATCATGGAGCTGTTCCACGATGAAATCGACGGTCTGGACGATGCGTTGGGAAGTATGGAGGAATATCAGCTGCAGCGCAAGGATATTCTGGCGCAGCTGAAGCATAAAATCTGCGCTCTGTTTTATTGACAGTCAAATCGCTCATAACGGACAAGCCTGCCGCATACAGTACAAGTGAGCAGGAGGCCGTGATATGAATAAACAGGCATTTGCATTTCTCACTTTATTTACATTGATTCTGATGCTTTCAATCTACTATGTGACGCTGCCGGCCGATCAGGGACAATTAAATCCCGATCAGCTTTTAACCGGACAGAACGAGGATCAGGATTCCCTGGCCACGATGCAGCAGCAGCTGCAGGACAAACATAATGCCCAGGCCCAGAACTCTCAGGCAATCGTCGCGTCGCCTTCAGCCAGCACCGAAGAAAAACAGGATGCCTTGCAGCAGGCGGGACAGGTGGAACAAAACAGGAAAACCGAAGAAACGATCGTCGCGGCGCTGAGTCAGGCTGGAATGGAGGGATGCGTGGCGGAACTGCAGGACGAGGTCGTGCGGATCGGCTGTCCGAAAACGCTGGCCGGCGCCGAGAACGCGTCCAAGATCATGAAGATCGCCGCGGATCAGCTGCAGGATGAACGGGTGCCGGAAGTCACGTTTAAGTAGACGGCGCTAAAAATAAAAACCCCGTTTCATTTTCTTTGGCAAGTTTGGCTTTCTCTGGTATAATAGGAACAAAGAAGGTGAATAAATTGGCTCAGGAATATATTCAGATTAAAGAAAAAGACGAAGGCACAGGCCTGATTGCCTTATCAAAAGGTGTATTTGAAACGATTGCCCAGATCTCGATCGACGACGTCGATCAGGCGTATGCGATCGAACCGACAACGCTGAAGAAACCGATTCAATGCAAAATCGCGAACAACCGTTTAAACGTCATGGCGGAAATCAAAGTAAAATTTGGAGCCAACGTGAATGCGGTCTGCGAAACACTACAGGATCGGATCTATCAGAATATTCTGCAGATGACCAGCCTGAAATGCAATCTGGTTGACGTCAAGGTCGTTGGATTTCTCTTTTAACAAACAGCCGGATTTCTTCCGGTTTTTTCTTTTTTACAGGAGGTATTGAAGATGAATACAGAATGTTTCAGAGTGCTGCCGGGACAGGATCTGGCAAAGACGATTGAACGCTATTGCGCTGAGCGTCAGATTACCGCCGCGGCGGTTGTGGCCTGTGCCGGATGCCTGCGCTTCGTCCGGTTTCGGATGGCGGACGGCGTTACGATCTATGAAAAACAAGTCGATGCGGAGATCGTTTCGCTCAGCGGCACGATCAGCGAACAGGGAATGCATGTGCATATCAGCGTCTGCGACCAAAAGCTGCATACCTTCGGCGGCCATTTAACCTCAGGCTGCATCGTCAATACGACGGCCGAGGTCGTCCTGCTTCATCTGGATCAATGGCGGCTGACGCGCACGCCGGATCCGGCGACCGGTTATGACGAGCTGAACGCAGAAAGGATCGGTGAAGCGTAATGGGAGAAACGAAAATCGGTCTGGTGCTGGAAGGCGGCGGGATGCGCGGCGTGTATACCGCAGGTGTGCTGGACGCTTTTTTAGATGCCGGCCTGGAATTTGACGGAACGCTGGGCGTTTCCGCCGGCAGCTGCCATGCGGCCAGTTTTTTATCGAAACAGCGCGGCCGGGCTTACCGCGTCAACGTCAGCTACCTTAATGACTGGCGCTATTGCAGCGCACGTTCATGGCTGACCACCGGTGATTTCTTCGGCGCGAAAATGCTTTACGATACGATTCCCAATCAGCTGGATTTGTATGATCATACCGCGTTTGAACAACGCCGCGGCTGGTTTCGCGCCGTGGTCACCAATCTGGCGAGCGGTGAAGCGGAATATCCGGTAATCGAAGATCTGCATCGCGATATCATCTGGCTGCAGGCGTCCAGTTCGCTGCCGTTATTGTCGCGCACAGTCAAAATTGAGGGACAGGAATATCTGGACGGCGGGATCAGCGATTCAATTCCAGTTAAGGAAGCGATGCGCCTGGGCTGTGAAAAGAACGTTATCGTCTTGACCCAATGCGCCCAATACCGGAAAAAACCGAATGAGCTGATGCCATTGATCCGCGCGAAATACCGCCGCTATCCCAAGCTGATCGAACTGATGGCGACCCGTCATCTGCGTTATAACGAAACATTGGAAGAAATTGAAGCGCTGAAGCAGCAGGGCAAAGTCTTTGTGATTCAGCCGCAAAAACCGGTCACGATCGGCCGGCTGGAAAAGAACCGCAGTGAGCTGCATGCCTTATACCGCGCCGGTGTGGAAGACGGCGCCGCGCAGGCGGAAGCGCTGCGGGAATTCATGGGACGCTGAAATCAGGACGAAGAGAACGTCCAGTCCGGTATGGATCCGGCTTGTTCAGCAGGGAAACGCCGCCGGGCTGACCGTTTGCATGTCCAAAGCAAATTCGGATAAGTTTTGGAAAAAACCTTTGACAAGCCGCAGGTTCCATGGTAAAGTAAACAAGCAAAGAAAAAGTATGTAGAAAGTAGAAGTGCCCCTTCTCACCTGATGTCCTTCAGACTTGGGTTGACGCTGCAAACACAAAGAGAACTGTGTAAGTAGAAGCGGGTATTCTAGGAGTACCTGCTTTTTTGTAGTATGGAGGTGTCGTTTATTAGCAAGAAAGTCATGACCAACGATGATCTGGTCAATGAAAACATTCGTTTCAAAGAAGTCTTAGTCATTGGCCCTAAAGGAGAGCAGCTAGGCGTGATGATGCGCCGGGAGGCCCTGGAAAAAGCCTACGATTATGAACTTGATCTGCTGTGTGTCGCTCCAAATGGAAATCCGCCGGTCTGCAAGATTGTCGATTACGGACGGTATCGTTTTGAGGCGCAGAAAAAGGCGAAAGAAGCCAAGCGGAATCAGCATGTCACAGAGGTTAAACCCATGCGCTTATCCCCGGTTATTGATACGCATGATTTTGAAACCAAACTTCGTCAGGCCCGCAACTGGGTTGAAGATGGAATGAAGGTTAAGATCGATATGCGCTTTCGAGGCCGTTTGATCACGCGCCTGGAGGTCGGTAAAAAGGTTATGAATAGCTTCGTCGAACAGATGTCGGATATTGCATCCGTTGAAAAGGCTCCGGCCCTGGAAGGCAATACGATGTCTGTGGTTCTGACACCGAAGAAGAAATAAAAAAGTATAGGAGGACTTGATTATGCCAAAGATGAAAACAAAAAAGGCGCTGGCAAAGCGTGTTAAAAGAACAGGCAGCGGAAAACTGAAGAGAAGCCATGCTTATATCTCTCACTTTGCAGCGAACAAAACTCATAAACAGAAGGTACAGCTGAGAAAGTCGGCACTGGTTGACAAGACCGACATGAAGCGGATCAAGTACCTGATTCAGGACTAATTAGAGGAGGACGTTAGAACATGCCAAGAGTAAAAGGCGGAACTGTAACCCGCGCAAGAAGAAAAAGAACATTAAAGTTAGCGAAGGGCTATTTCGGCTCGAAGCACCTGCTGTATCGTACAGCTCATGAACAGGTCATGCGTTCTCTGCGTTACTCCTATATCGGACGTAAGCAGCTGAAGCGCGATATGCGCAAACTGTGGATCGCACGAATCAACGCAGCAGCGAGAATGAACGATATGAGCTATTCTCAGCTGATGCACGGCTTAAAGCTGGCCGGCGTTACGATCAACCGCAAGATGTTGTCGGAAATCGCGATTCACGATGAGAAGGGCTTCAAGGCAATCATCGAAACCGCAAAGACGGCATTAGCGAAATAAGTCAGAACCCCGATGAAAAAAAAACGGTGCAAATTGCACCGTTTTTTGTTGAATTTGCCGCAGGAATAAGCTATAATAATTAAGCACTGGCTCGTTGGTGAAACGGTTAACACAGCGCCCTCTCAAGGCGTCATTCACGGGTTCAAATCCCGTACGAGTCACCATAGATAAAATAAGACCCTTATCCAAGGGTCTTTTTGTTGGTTCAGTGCAGAAAACTCAAAGCGAAGTTTCGCAATCAGAATCGGCTGGCCGGATACAGACAATTTTTTCAATCGGGACCTCCAGAATCGAACACAAGATATCGACGGTGACTAAGGTCAGCGGCTTATTTTTGCGCATGCGATGAATCGTACCGCGGCTGATATTATGATGGTAGATCAAATCGTACTGGGTTACGCCGGTTTCCTTTAAGGTTTTCCAAAATGGACTGTAATCGATCATAAATTCACCTCATTTCATTACCATTCTAAGCGGTGAACGAAAAGGTTAATATTGCCAACAATTCAGGAATATAGCCGGTTAAGTGAAGGAAAAGCGGTTTTCGTGGTATTCTATCCCTGTTTTCCGGCTTTATTCCTCAGGGATTAGGATCTGCAGTAAATCTTGAAAAATGTAAAAAAAAGCTGGAAATGTCAGGAAATTACCGGAAATTAACCGCCCTTTAAATCCGTATTCGAACAATTGGGAGAAAATTTGGGAAGCAATTTGAAAGATTTCAGGCACAGCGTTGGATTGTTCGGCTTAGAAATGATATAATACATAACGTCAGAAAAGAATTGAGGTATTACGATATGAGCGAAACATGCAATCACGACTGCGGCAGCTGCAGCGCTAACTGCGCCAGCCGGCAGGAACCGCAGAGCTTTTTGGAAAAACCGAATCCGAACAGCCGGATCCGCAAGATCATCGGCGTCGTCAGCGGCAAAGGCGGCGTCGGCAAATCATTAGTCACTTCGTTGTTAGCGACGACGATGCAGCGGCGCGGACATCAAAGCGCCGTCATGGACGCCGATATCACCGGACCGTCGATTCCGAAGGTGTTCGGGATCCATGGCATGGCGTATGGGAACGACGACGGCATTCTGCCAGCCGTCAGCTCGACCGGCATTCAGATCATGTCCGTCAATCTGATGCTGGACAATGAGGAAACACCGGTGATCTGGCGCGGCCCGATTTTAGCCGGCATGGTCAAGCAGTTTTATGGCGAAGTCATCTGGTCGGACGTCGACTTCATGTTCGTCGATATGCCGCCGGGAACCGGCGACGTCCCGCTGACCGTATTCCAGTCGCTGCCGTTGGACGGCATCGTCGTCGTCACCTCGCCGCAGGAGCTGGTTTCCATGATTGTCGCCAAAGCCGTCAACATGGCGAATATGATGAACATTCCGGTATTGGGCGTCGTGGAAAATATGAGCTATTTGGAATGCCCGGACTGCGGCAAGAAAATCGAAGTCTTTGGTCACAGCAAGCTCGATGAAGTCGCGGCTGAAAAGGGTCTTGATATTCTGGCGCGGCTGCCGATCAATCCGCAGTTTGCCAGTCTGTGCGACGCCGGCCGGATCGAAGATTTTGAAGGCGATTGGATGACGAAAGCCGCCGAAAAACTGGAAGGATTGTTGGAAAAATGGAACAGGTAGCAGCGATTCCTTATGAAAACGGACAGGTTTTCGGACATTACGGCAAGACGCGGCAATTTCTGATCGCGACGATTGAAGCAGGAAAAATCGTAACCAGCGCGATTGTGCCGACCCAGGGCAAAGGCCATGGCGAACTGGCGGGCTTTTTAAAGGAACACGGCGTCACAGCGTGTCTGTGCGGCGGCATGGGCGAGGGTGCTTACCAAACGTTGAGGGCGCAGGGCATTGCGGTTATCCGCGGCGTCAGCGGCAGCGCGGAAGCGGTGCTGGCAAGCTACGCGCAGGGCCGGATTGCGGATGATCCTGAAGCAGTCTGCACGCATCATCATGATCATGACGAAAGTCATAGCTGCAGCTGCGGAAAACATTCGTAAGAATTTGAATCCTGTCATAAAGGCTTAAGAAATTGAGCCTTTTTTTCATTTCCCAGCTCGGCTATAATGAAAGAAACAAAGGTAGGAGATTGCGATGAACATCAAGAAAATGATCGGAGAGAAAGTCATTTTATCCCCGTTGGACAGTCGGGAAGCGGAGCGGCTTGTTCATTGGGTCAATGATTTGGAGGTAACGCTGGGCACGACGCTGGCCGCTACCAGCATGACCTTGGATAAGGAAACTGAAATGTTAAAGCAGATGGAGCAGGGCGGCCGGGATTTTTATATCGTGGCCCGCGACAGCAGGCAGCCGATCGGCACCTGCGGCATTACGAACTGGGATCCAATCAATCAGTGGGCCAGCGTCGGGA
>NZ_CFQZWI010000127.1:0-6881 GCF_986127675.1 Holdemania sp.
CTAAGTTAAGCCTTCTTTGTTATATTTAATTGAAAGAGGTGAGAGGAATATGGATGTAAGTAAATATCCAAGAGATAAAATTGGATTGCTTATTAAAATATCGCGCATGGAACAAGGCTTGGAAAGAGCGGAATTATCAGCAAGAACAGGCATCAATCTCTCTCAATTATTTCGTATCGAAAATGGCCAGAGCGTTTTAAATAATTATGAAATAGATATATTATTTGATGAACTACTTATTGACAAGAAGCATTTTTCACAAAAAGATTCTTATCTTAATATGATATTTGATCAATATGTCGATAATTATATCTATGGATTAAAGCTGGATAATGAAATCCTTATGAAACAGGCTTACGAATTGGAATCTGATTATGAATGCTCGATCAATTATTACAAATGGGTATGTTTAAAATATTTTGATGGTGTAATTAGTCGACAAAATGACGATAAATTTCTAAGCCTTGAATCCATCATCGTTAAGGTTAAAGGTGGTTTTTCACCGATTGAGCAACAGTTATGTGGAATATTTTTGTCTTTGCGAAAAAGCAGGGAGTATAAGTATAACGAAGCAATTTCTATTTTAAACAGTTGTTTAAATAGTAATGATAATAAATTATTAGGAATAATCTATTACTATTTATTCACTAATTATACTCAAAATAATGAAAACGACTTGGCCTATTCTTTTCTGACTAAAGCGTTAGATCAATTTAAATTGGAAAATAACTTTATCGGAATAACGGAATGTATTTGTCATTTTGGAGTTTATTCTTCAAGAAAAGGGGCATATAAATTAGCTGAATCTTATTTTTACGAAGCAATTAAATTAGCCCGAATTTTGAATAAAGAAAATCTTATGGGGATTAGCTACTATAATCTATCTTGGTGTAAAATATGTGAAAAAAAATATGATGATGTTTATCCTATGGCGGAGAAAGCAATGCAATATATTGATGATGGAGATTTATATTTCAATATTGCCTTCGCCTATTATAAATTGCGTAAAAGCAAAGATCTCATTATTGAATATATTAAGAAAGGTAAAACAAGAGTAAATAAAAAAAATATTCTATATGAAGAATTCAGTTATATAGAATATGCCTTAGATCATACAAAAGAAGAGACTGTAAGCTATTTGTATACCATGCTGCATAAGGTAGAGAAAAAGGCAAATCGTGATGATTGTTTCCTGTTATTTACGGAATTATTGGATTTGCTTGAAGAATTACACAGGACAGAAGAAGTTGTCATTATTCAGAAATCTCTAATGGAGTTATCATAAGTATAGGTTCTTCTCAAAAAAATTTCCCGGGAACTGCTTGGGAATAGTTTCTTTCTCTTCTTTTCATTAAATCGAAACAGAGGTTGTTACACTCTGTCTTATAAACTTAAAAACGCGCTTAAATCAGGCATAATTTTCCTGAAACGCGTTTTTTCTGCTTATTTTTGACGATTCCAGAAGCCGGATTCGCGGAATAATGCAGGGTCGATCAGCTTGGGATCGTACATCACCTTGGCATGGTTGACAATCAGTTCCTGATCAAACGCCACTTCCCCGCTGGCTTTGTTGATCGCCTTGCGCCGCACGATATTATGCCGGTAAGCGCCGTCTTTTTCCCAGGTGAAACCGCTGTCCTGTTCGTAGATATGATATTTCAGCGGCTGCGGATGATCGCAGCGCAGCTCGCCGCACAGATAGCGCTCGTTTGTTTCGATCACAAGCTGAAATGTATCGGACGTTCGGTTTTCGACCCGGTAATCTAGATAGTTATAAACGATAGAAGTCCCCGTTCCAAACGGCACCTGCCGGCCGAAATCCGGAAACAGATCAAACCGGCCGTGGTGATGATGCTCGGTAATCGTCAGGGAGCTGTGCAGTACCATCCAGTGAATCAGATTGGTCATCTGGCACATGCCGCCGCCGATGCTGGAGGACGGATGATTGCCGGAGATCGTCAATCCTTCCCGATATCCTTTTTCCGCCGTGCACTCTCCGACGCAATGCCAGAACGAAAACGTTTCGCCGGGTCGGATCAGTAAATGCGTGAGTCTGGGCGCAGCCAGAGCCAGATTTACCGCCTTGTTTTCCTGCAGCTGCTGATCAACCTTGCCCAGCTTTCGTCGGATCAGCGAATTATGCTTGTTGACGACGACCGGCAGGCACGCTTCGCTGTACGTTTGGGCAAAGTGAATTCGATGCATCCGATCCTGAAAATTCCGCTTGAAGATTTCTTTTTTCCGCGAAAGCGCATAGGCCCGCGGACCCAACTGATATAGATGTAATCGCTGCATTTCCAATTTTTCCCCCATTCCGTCTGATTCGGATCAGAGATTACCCGGCTTTCTTTCGATCCCCCGGGGAAAGATTTGTACAGATCTCTGCGTTTAGAATATCGTAACAGCTATATTTACAAATGTCAATGTAAGAAAACCCGGTTTTCCGCTTGTGTCCTGCGGGAGTTTGTTTATAATAATACACAGGAGGATTGTAATCGAATGAAAACAGTATGGAATAAAACGCAGGGTGAACAGCGCGAAGCCCTGTTTGCCTTCAACGAAGCGTATAAGCACTTTATTTCCGTATGCAAAACGGAACGGGAATGCGTGCGGGAAACGGTCCGGCTGGCAAAGGAAAACGGCTACCGGGATCTGAACGAGGTTCTGGCGGCAAACGCTAAAATCCAGGCCGGCGATAAGCTCTATGCCGTCAATAAAGATAAGGATATCGCACTGTTTGTGATCGGCAGTGAACCGCTGGAAGCGGGCATGAATATCGTCGGGGCGCACATCGACTCCCCGCGTCTGGATCTGAAGCAGCATCCGATCTATGAAGATCAGGGACTGACGCTGCTGGATACGCATTACTATGGCGGAATCAAAAAATACCAATGGGTCGCCCATCCGATGGCGCTGCACGGCGTCGTCTTCAAGAAAGACGGCACGCGGATTGAATTGAACATCGGCGAGGATGAAAACGATCCGGTTGTCGGCATCAGCGATCTGTTAGTGCATCTTTCCGCCGATCAGATGCAGAAGACCGGGGCGAAGGTCGTCGAAGGCGAAGACTTAAACGTATTGGTCGGAAGCATCCCGGCCGAGGGCGGCGAAGACGAAAAAGAGCCGGTCAAGAAAGCGATTCTGGCTCTGTTAAAAGAAAAATACAACATGGAGGAAGAAGATTTCCTGTCTGCGGAAATCGAAGTCGTTCCCGCGGGCAAAGCGCGCGATTACGGTCTGGACCGCGGTCTGATTTTAGGCTATGGCCATGACGACCGCGTCTGCGCCTATACCTCAGCGCTGGCAACCTTCGCGATGGAAAATCCGCAGCGCACCAGCGTCTGCCTGTTGGTTGACAAGGAAGAAGTCGGAAGCAATGGCGCCAGCGGCATGCACTCGCATTTCTTTGAGAACATTGTCGCGGAGATTCTCAACGCAATGGGCGATTACAGCGAGCTGAAAGTCCGCCGCGCTCTGCAGAACAGTAAGATGTTAAGCAGCGACGTCAGCGCCGGCTATGATCCGAATTATCCGTCGGTCAATGAAATGAAGAATACAGCGTTCTTGGGCAAGGGCATCGTCTTCAACAAATACACCGGATCCCGCGGCAAGAGCGGATGCAACGACGCCAATCCGGAATTCATCGCCGAGCTGCGCCGGATCATGGACGAGGAAGACGTCATGTTCCAGACCGCTGAGCTGGGCCGCGTCGATCAGGGCGGCGGGGGAACGATCGCCTATATCCTGGCGAATTACAACATGGAAGTCATTGACGCCGGCATCGCCGTGCAGAATATGCACGCCCCATGGGAAGTCGTTTCCAAAGCGGACGTCTATGAAGCCTACCGTGCTTATGTCGCATTCTTAAAGAAAGCATAAGCCTGAAATTACCTGAAAGCCAAATAAAACCGGTTTTCCAAGCTCCGCAAATTGAGCGGAACGAAGGGAAACCGGTTTTTTCTGAAGGTCAATAAGACATTTTATTTGCGAAATGAAATGAGAAGTTATTTTTCAGCCCACGACTTTCCCGGCGACAGGACGCCGCCCAGACCTTTGGCGATCAAGGTAAAATACCGCTCACGATCCTTGGAACTGTCTGGAAATTTACCGTCGGCAACATTGACGGCCAGGTTCAGCGTGGTGTCGATGACAAACTCCCAGAAAACCTCGGAGCGGATTAAAATTGCGCTTTTGTTTAACTCGACAAAATTGGTAAAAAAAGCGAAGGATTCAGTCTGACCGCGCATGACGTCGTGGGTATAGAAGGAGGAATGGCGGAATTGTGAGTAGAATTTGGCGTGATCGCCATGCGACGCGAAATAACCGAAATACAAAAACCACAACTCGCGGATGCTCCGGCGCAGGGAAAACAACTTGACGTCTGCCTGTTTCAGCTGCTCGTCAACCTGTCTGTCAACATGATAAAAACACGCTGTTAACAGCTCCGGTTTGCTGTGAAAGTAATGAAAGATGCTGCCCTCGCTGATTCCGCATTCCTTTGCAATTCTGCGTGTGGACAAGTTCACCAGTCCTTCCCGGGCGGCTTGGGCGATTGTAATTTCCAAAATCTGTCCTGCGTCTATCGTTTGTTTTCTCATGGTTTTAGTATAGATGATTTTACTGAAAAATGCGATTAAAAACTGTATTTTGTCATAAATTGGTTCTTTCGCTATGATAAACTCATTGTTAAGCGCATGCTTAATAATGATTGAGGAGAGAAATATGAGGAAGTTATTCCAGTTTTTATGCTGCATCGGACTTTGCGTGCTGCCTCTGGAAGCGATGATGCCGCCCACAGTATCCGCAGAGGCCGCAGGGGATGGCGCAAAGTTAATCGAAAAGGTTGAACTTTTATGCGGAGATTCCGCGTTAAACGACGGAGACAGCGTCGCCGCAGAAGACGCGTTAATTTTACGCTACACGCTGAAACCACTGGAGGAATCCATGAATCTGCCGGGCAGCGAGTGGGACATCGCGATCCCGGAATATATCGAAAACAGTCATCCGAATCTGAATCAGGAAATCAAGATTGACGGGCAGACGGTAGCGCACGTCACTGCCGGGGCGCAGAAGGATCAGATCAAGCTTGTCTTCGAAGAAGATCTGGGCGTCCTGCCAATTTATGCAATGAATTTTGAATTCAGCGCCAGATTGGACATGGATGAAATCGGCGGCCGGCAGGATGTGGAAATGAGTTTAGGGACAGACCGCTCCATTCGCCTGACCATTGCAGACAATGCCCTCAAGGATCCGGCCGTTACCGCAAAAAGCGGCGTCTATGAGAATTCCGGGACGATTGTCTGGACAGTTTCGTTAAGCAGGCAAATCGCGCCGTTTGATGAGGAACAGAATGCTCCGCAATATACGACGGGATTTCTGTTTTGCGATGAACTGACAGCGAAGCAGACCTATGTCGACAATTCGCTGACACTGAAAGTCGGTTCGCAGCAGACGCATCCTGCAGTTCAGGTCGACGGGCAGACGCTGCGGGTCACACTTGACCAGCCATTAAGTCAGGATGCAGTGATCACATACAAGACCATACCATCCCCCGCGGTGTTTATCGGCGACGATGGTCAGCTGGCAGATCCTTCCAAAGGGATGACCGTGACCAATACGGCCCAGCTCTGGCAGCCGGACGGCTCCGCAAAACTGTCCGAGGCGCAGGGGGAGGTGCGGGTCAAGGGCGACAGCTGGCTGATGAAAACCGGCGAAAGTTATGATCTTGTCAACAAGACGATGACCTGGAAGCTCGTCGTGCATACCCAGTCGCTGCCTTTTAACACGATTACCCTTTACGACGAACTGGAAGATCGCTTGAGCTTCAGCGCAGCGGACGCCAACGTTACGGTGAACGGAAATTCCGTTCCCTCTGAGGTTTTGTTAAATCCTGCCTTTGATGGGCGAAGCGGCGGTGATCAGAAACTGCTGACGATCAATCATCCGCAGGAAGCCGAATACGTGATCACCTATCTCACGCACTTTGATCTCGATCTGACAGCGCAGAACGTCAATACAAATCTGAACAACAAGGCGTGGCTGCAGATGAACTGGGATCCGGACGGCGCCGGTCCGGAACCAGCCCGCGATTACGGCACGCCGGTCATTGAAAAAAACCACAAGCTGCCGACCAGCGTTGTTGAAAAATCCGCGAGCTACAATGCTGCGACCCGCCGGATTACCTGGACAGTGACGCTGAATAAGAATCTTCTGGATGTTCAGGATGGAACGATTATGGATACCTTGACCACGGCCAATCAGAAATATATCGGCAACGCTCAGGTGATCACGCCGAAAACAGGGTATACGATCACAATCAATCCGCTGGCTGATAAGACAACTGAGACGACACAGGATTATGAGATTCTGATCGCCAACGCTGACGGTCAGACGAATACCTTTAACGAAATGATTGTGTTCCAGTATGAAACCGAAGCGACCGATCCGCTGTTCTATGCGGATAATGCGAAAATGAAATTTCATAACAAGGTGGCCTTCGGTTCCGATGCCATTCCGACGTTGACCGCCTCCGCCCAGCCGCAGTTTTCCAGCACAGTGCTTCAGAAGAGCGCTGAAGGTTATGATTATCAAACCCATGAACTTCGCTGGAAGATTGTCGTCAATCAAAACGGTACCGAGCTGACAGATGTTCGGGTTAAGGATGCGCTGCCGGAGTATCTGCGGTATGTGGAAAACAGTCTGACTGTCCGGTATGCTTCACAAAACAAAGACGTTCCGATGACGCCGGTGATTGTGAATAACGAGCTTCAGATCGATCTGGGCACGCTGCATGAACAGGTCACACTGACTTTTAACACGGTGTTGGACGTGAATGCGACGAATCTGCCCGAGGGGTTCCGGTTTGATCAATCCAATACATC
>NZ_CFQZWI010000128.1:0-6784 GCF_986127675.1 Holdemania sp.
TCTTGACGCCGGCGGATTCCTGTCGCATTATTACGACAAGAAAATTTACGAGCAGGACCCGTTTGCCCGTCTGGATCAGCATGGCGTCGGCAAGCTGGTTGCGATGGCGGCAGAACTGGGCCGCAAGACCCGCCCGAACATCAAGCTGGGCATCTGCGGTGAACACGGCGGCGATCCAAGCTCGATCGAATTCTGTCACCGCGTTGGACTGAACTATGTTTCCTGCAGTCCGTACCGCGTCCCGATCGCCCGCTTGGCCGCAGCGCAGGCAGCGATTAAGAATGACAAGCACTAAAATTTAAAGAGGCTCAAAAGGCAGGCTGATTTACGGCCTGCTTTTTTCTCGTTCGAAGATTAAAAACGCGATGTTCAAAAAATTCAGCCCTTTGAAAAAAAGAAAAAACACAAGGGCAGGGAGTTCGCTTTCTCTTTAGAAAACGTTTATAATAAAAGCAAGGAAAGATGGTGATTGAAGTATGAAAAGTATTTGTGTGATCAGCGGCGGCGGCAGCGGCATGGGTTTGGAAGCAGCGAAGATTTTAGGCCGGAAACATAAAATCATTCTGATGGGAAGAACGGTGGCTAAACTGGAAAATGCCGTTAAACAGCTGAGTGATGTGGGAATCGAGGCCGAGGCTTACCCGGCTGATGCCAGTCATCGCGAATCTGTCAGAAAATTGGCGGCGTATGCGGCGCAGCTGGGTGAGGTTAAAGTGCTGATCCATGCCGCAGGCGTTTCTCCGCATATGACAGATGCGCAGAAAATCTTCGAGATCAACGCGATTGGAACGATGAACATGGATGAGGAATTCGTGAAAATCATGCCGGAAGGCAGCTGTATCCTCAATGTTTCCAGCATGTCGGCGTACATGCTTCCGGCGGATAAGGTGCCAAAACAGATATATAAGCTGAGTCTGAGCGATGCGGAGGCCTTCCGTCTGGCAGTGAATCAGATGCTCAGCCAAGTTCCGCTGGAGCAGCAGACCGGGACAGCCTATACCCTTTCCAAAAACTTTGTTCTCTGGTATACTGCGCGGATGGCTGTGAAGTTTGGCAAGCAGGGAATTCGGATCGTCTCAATTTCGCCGGGTACCTTTAAGACACCGATGGGTGAAATTGAAGGCAAGGAAGCCGCTTCCTTCGCAGAGCGCGGTGCTTTAGGCCGGATGGGCGAACCGGAAGAAATCGCGAAGATGATGGCGTTTATGGTCAGTGATGAATGTTCCTACCTGACCGGCGTCGATATTCTGTATGACGGCGGTTCTGTTGCCGCGCTGCAGGCGATGAAGGAAGATCGCGCTCAGTAACAACCAATAAAGATGATTTCAGCGTGAGGCTGGAGCCGGCGTTCTGAAAAAGACGTTGCTTGCTTCAGCTTTTCAGTACGGAGAAGAGGAGAAAAACATGAAAACAAAATTTGCGATTTTAGGGGCTGGCAAGCTGGGCAGCATTGTGGCCCGGGCCTGGAAAGCCGGCAAGATGCCGGAATATGAGCTGGTCGGCATTCTCAGCCGGACGGCGGACTCCGCTCATGCCCTGGCGGCGGAGGTCGGCGTGGCCTGGACAACTCAACTGGAAGAGCTGCTGAGGTGGAAACCGCAGATCGTCGCGGAAGCCGCTTCCGTCGAGGCGGTGAAAGCCAATGCGATCGCGGTTTTACAAGGCGGAGCGGATTTCGTCACGCTGGCGATTGGGGCGTTTGCGGACGCTGATTTTTATGAAGAAGTGCAGGCGGTCGCGCGCGCGGCCGGCCGCAAGGTTTACATCGCTTCCGGCGCGATCGGGGGCTTTGATTTAATGCGCACGGCAGCTGTGATGAGTCCGATCGAAGCGTCCATTACTTCCGAGACCGGACCACAGTATCTGCGCACAACGCCGGTCTATCGTGAAGAAATGGCGGCCAGCGAAACGACGCTGACCGCTTTTGAAGGCACTGCTAAGGAAGCGATCGCTTTGCTTCCCCGCCGGGTGAACGTCGCCGTTGCCACGTCGCTGGCCACCAACGGGCCGGAGCATACCGGTGTGAAGATCGAAAGTACGCCGGGCTTTATCGGTGATACCCATACGATCCGGGTGGAAGGTGAGGAAATCAAGGCGGAAATTGCGATCTATTCCCGCACCAGCGCGATCGCCGGATACAGCGTTGTGGCTTTGCTCAACAACATCGCTTCCCCGATTCAGTTCCAGTAGTTTTTCCTTCCCGGCAGGTATAAATCGGAAAAAAACGCCGAGAATACTGGCAGGAGGAATTAATGATGAAAAAAACAATTCTGCGGTACGCTGCGGTCTGCTTGGGATTTGCTTTGATTTTGGGCGGCTGCAGCAGAAACAACAATTCAGCCACACCCACGCCGTCGATGACCCCTTCGGCCTCGCCGGAAAGCTCAATGACACCGACGGAAACGGTAGAACCGATTGCCAGCATTCAGGATGTTCTGGATCACTTCCAGAATAACAATTACACCTTCAACCAGGTGACACCGATTGAAAATACAGATTTCAACGCGCTGGAAGGCACCTCGTTTCAATACAACGATCAGGTCTATTACCTTTATCGTTTTGATCCGGCCAACGAGGAAAGTCAGAAAATGCTGAACTATGCGAGTCAGAACGGCCGGATGAAGGTCAACGCTAACGGTCAGGAAACCGAATACTATGCATATGTCAACGGCAATACAGCTTTGATCTACGACAGTAAGGAAATGATCGAAGACCTGAAGGAAATCTATTCGCAATACCGCAATTCCACAACGCAGGGTCAATAAGACTCTGCCTTTTCTTTCCCGTGATATAATGAAAGCAGAAAGCAGAAAGCAGAAGGCAGGGATGACGATGCGCAGAAAAGGAAGCTTTATCGTCGCATTGCTTGCGATGATGGTGATGCTGAGCGCTTGCGGCTGGCTGGATCAGCTGTGGATTCTGGCCAAGACGAGCCGGGCGCTGACGACGATGGAATCCGTGACCGCAGACATCACGATTGAGGCTGAAGGCAAGGCTGGCAACCGCTATCTATGGCTGCCCTATCATGTTGCCGGACAGGGTGTGCTGCAGGGACGGATGGAAGAACCCGCAGTCAATCTGGATTTGCGCTGGCAGGGCGGCAGCGGCGTGCTTCAGATTCCGCTGCATGTTCAAGCTCAATGGTGCTGGCAAGAGGACCGCTGGCAAAAATATGATCTGAATCAGAAACAATGGGTTGATCAGCCGGGGGCCGAACCAGCCTTGCCGGATTGGAAAGCCATTCTGGCTGTTTTGAAAGCCGGCCGCTGGTCGATGCAGGAAACGATCGGGAACGTCCGCTGTGCCGAGGTCAGTCTGACGCTGGATGCAGTTACGGCCGCAGCTTATTTCAAAGAATGGGGTCTGGAAGATCCGATTGCCGCGATGATCGAAAGTCAAAAAACGCTGACTGTTCGGTTCGCGGTAAAGGAGGAAACCGGGGAACCCGTCCGCTTAACGCTGGACAGCGGCGGAACGGAGGAGCTTTCCGGCGATTTGTCGATGACGCTGGATCAGCTGCATATCCAGGCTGATTTTTCACAGATCGACCAAACGACCTGGGTGCAGCCTTAAATCTGTTCATCGTTCTGAATTTCTGGAAAAAATTCATTTCCATTGACAAGGCAGGAAAACCGGTGTATAAAAGAGGTACATACAAAGACCAGGACATGATCGTTTCAGAACTTGGATCAGAGAGGTTTCCGGAAGGTGCGAGGAAGCTGAAAAGGGAAATGGTTACCGCCTGCGAGTATCGCTTTTGAAAAAGCGACGATTCTCATCGTTATTGAGCTTGAGTGCCTGTTTCATGGAAGAAACAGGAAATAAGGTGGTACCGCGTTGAACAACGTCCTTAATCAGGGGCGTTTTTTTGTGGTCTTAGAAAAACAGGAGGAAGGAACTATGATCAACATTAAAGAAGACGAGCATCTGCATGTGCTCAACCACAGCTGTGCGCATTTGTTGGCGCAGGCTGTCAAACATCTGTATCCGCACGCAAAATTCTGGGTTGGACCGGTCATTACCGACGGCTTTTACTACGACATCGACTTGGGCGACGATGTGCTGCATGAGGAAGATCTGGCGAAGATTGAAAAAGAAATGAAGAAGATCGCCAAGGACGGCAAGCGTATTGTCCGGCATGAAATCTCGAAAGCGGAAGCGCTGGAGATGTTTAAGGACGATCCGTACAAGCTCGATCTGATCGGGCACATGGACGAGGACGATACGGTGATCAGCTGCTACTCCCAGGGGGATTTTACCGATCTGTGCCGAGGCCCGCACGTTGAGAGCGTCAAGGAGCTGAAGCATTTCAAGCTGCTGAAAGTCAGCGGCGCGTACTGGAAGGGCGATGCCAACAACAAGATGCTGCAGCGGGTTTACGGCATCTGCTTCGATACCGACGAGGAAGTTCAGAACTATCTGAATTTCCTGGAAGAAGCGAAGAAGCGCGATCACAAGAAATTAGGCCGCGAGCTGGATCTGTTTATGATGAGCGAGTATGGCCCGGGGTTCCCGTTCTTTTTACCGAACGGCATGATCCTGCGCAATGTGTTGGAAAACTACTGGTACGAAGAACACACTAAGGAAGGCTATCAGTTCATCAAGACGCCGATCATGCTTTCCAAGGAATTGTGGGAGCTGAGCGGACACTGGGCAAATTACAAGGAAAACATGTATACGACGATGATCGACGACCGCGAGTTCGCGATCAAGCCGATGAACTGTCCGGGCGGAATGCTTGTGTATAAAAACGGCCTGCATTCCTATAAGGATCTGCCGCTGCGCGTCGGCGAGCTGGGACAGGTCCACCGTCACGAAGCCAGCGGCGCCTTAAACGGATTGTTCCGCGTCAGAACGTTCACTCAGGACGACGCGCATATCTTCATGCGCGAGGATCAGATCGAGAGCGAAGTAGTCCGGCTGATCAACTTCATCGACCGTGTGTATTCGGTGTTTGGCTTAAGCTATGAAATCGAGCTGTCGACACGGCCGGAAAAGAAATATATCGGATCGATTGAAATCTGGGATAAAGCGGAGGCGGCGCTGGAAGCGGCGTGTCATGCAGCGGGCAAGGCCTGCAAGATCAATCCGGGCGACGGTGCGTTCTACGGACCGAAGCTGGACTTCCATTTAACGGACAGCCTGGGACGGGTCTGGCAGTGCGGCACGATCCAGCTGGATATGAATCTGCCGGAACGCTTTGATCTGACATATGTCGACGCGGACGGTTCCAAGAAACGTCCGATCATGCTGCACCGCGTTATCTTTGGCTCGATCGAGCGCTTTATCGGCATTCTGATCGAACATTACGCCGGTGCTTTCCCGATGTGGCTGGCGCCGCAGCAGGTCGTCATCGTTCCAGTGCATCATGAACGGCATCTGGACTATGCGAAAGAATTGGAAGCGATGTTGTTGGCCAAGGGCGTGCGCGTGAAGGTCGACGGCCGCAACGAAAAGCTGGGCTACCGCGTTCGTGAAGCGCAGACGCATAAGATTCCGATGCAGATTGTCGTCGGCGACGGTGAGGTTGAAAACAACACGGCGACGGTTCGCCGGTATGGCAAGAAAGACTCCGTTACAATCAGCAAAGAGGAACTGCTGGAAAGCATCCTCAACGAAATTGAAACGAAGGCGCGCGTATGAAGAAATGGCTTTGTTTCCTCAGCGTTCTTGCGCTGACGGCAGGGTGCGCCGCCAATCCTAAAACACCGGAAGCAACTCCGGAAACATCGCCGGAGCCGACTGTGGAAACCACGCCGGTTTCCTTGTCGATCCTGGGTCCGACCGGAGCTCCGGCGCTGGCCTTGATCGCGCCGATGAAGGCGGGACAGGATGTGACGCTTGTCGACGGTACGGATGTGCTGCAGGCCGCGTTCGTCAATCCGAATCCGGAATATGACGTGATCGTCGCGCCGAGCAATCTGGGTGCGAAGCTGGCCGCCAATGGCAAAACAACCTACCGGATGGAAAGTATCTTAACCTGGGGAAATCTGTATCTGGTCGCGGCGGATGAAGCGGCCTTGGAAAACGCGGGTGTCTTTGCGGCTTTCGGCGAGGGTGCGGTGCCGGGCAAGGTGCTGGAAACCGTTTTGCAGGCTAATCCGGTTACGCCGGAAATCACCTGGTATGCCAGTGTGGCGGAAGTCCAGGGCGCTATGCTGGCAGGGAAAGCCGACGTAGCGCTGATGGCGGAGCCGGCGGCGACGGCGACAATCGCCAAAGCGAAGGAGAACGGTCAGGAACTGAAGATCGTCATGGATCTGCAGGAACAATGGAAAACGGCTACCGGAACCCAGGGCTATCCGCAGGCGGCGCTGTTTGTCCGTCAGGATCTGCCGGAAGAAAAGAAAGCAGCCGTTGAAACCATGCTGCAGTCGATGCGCGATTATCTGGCGCAGGCGGAACAGGATTCGTCGATCGTTGAAGCGGATATTGAAACACTGGGTGCTCAGACGCTGGGCGTGCCTGGCGGCGCTGTGATCGCTAAGACATGGACGCGGATGAATCTCAACATCGTTAACGCACAGGAAGTCCAGAGCGAACTGGAATCCTTCCTCACGCTGTTTGAGATTACGGAACTCGCGGGCATACTGGCGGAATAAAACAAAAGATTCACTGAGAGAAGGTCAAGCCGGCCTTCTTTTTTGGCTCTTTCAAAAATAGTGTTGGTGAGAGAAAAACCGAAACAAGAAAGACGCAGATGAGTTCCAGAAATGGGACTCATTTTTAATTGAGAAAACGGCAGGGAACTAAGGTGTTAGAAATAAGTAAAATGCGGGTCTTA
>NZ_CFQZWI010000129.1:0-6683 GCF_986127675.1 Holdemania sp.
GCTTGCGGCCTTTTTCTTTTACTTTCTTTGCGAATTCGACGATGACGCCGTTGTTGGCTGGATTGGAAATCAGGATGAACATGTCATGATCGTCAATATTGTACATGTTCCACAATTTATCCGCTAAATCCGTGCGGTCGTTGAAATCAGGCTGGTTCGCTTCTTCCGGGGAAACGACGCCGCGCAGCAGCAAATCCTCCATTTTGATCTGGTGGAACGGCATCAACCCGCCGGCACGATACCCCAGTTCCATGGAAAACGCCAGTCCATGTCCCAATCCGAACAACTGGACAAGACCGTTTTCCAGCATGCAGTCGCCCATCATTTTCGCCGCTTCGTAAACCGCTTCTCTCTGAGTGTTTTTAACCTCTTGAAGAGCGTGCTTGGCGGCTGAGAAAAACTCTTTTGCTTCAGCCATACTGAAACCTCCCTTTCACGCAGAATCACTCCCGCGAATGACCCTTTACGCTGACTTTATGATAGCTATTTTCGCTTTCAGTGTCAACCGCTTTCACGATGTTTTTGAATAATTTAATCAAATTGTCATATTGCTTAAAGAATAAATAATTTGCATGCGCCGGCGATCAAAATAAAAGAAGAACCGTGTCTTTCGGTTCCTCTATTCCATGTGTCGTTTTATGATTAAAGAAATGATCGACGCCGCCAGCTTCGGGTCTTCGTTGCAGACGATGAACTTGTACTGATCGACCAGCTCCATCTCCCGGCTCGCCTTGCTCAAGCGCTGCTGCACGATCTCCTCCGGCTCGGTTCCCCGGCCGCGGATCCGCTTTTCCAGCTCTTCCATGCTCGGCGGGATAATGAAAATCGTCAGCGCGTCCGGACATTTCTCCATGACCTGCTGACAGCCCTGCACCTCGATTTCCAACAGCACGTTCTTCCCCTCGGCGCGCAGCTTTTCGACGTTTTTCAGCGGCGTGCCGTAATAATTCCCGACAAACTCCGCATATTCCAGCAGCTCGCCCTCGCGGATCGCCTGTTCAAAGGCCGGCCGGTCGACAAAGTTATAATTTACGCCTTCGACTTCCCCCGGACGCATTTTGCGGGTCGTCATGGAAACCGAATACGCCAGGTTTAATTCCGGATCATTCACGAACTCCTTCAGAATCGTCCCCTTCCCGACTCCGCTCGGTCCGCTCAGCACGATCAGCAACCCCTTTTTCATGCTTCCTTCCTCCTTTTGTCCTGGTTTAATAATACAAAGCTTCCCCAGGATTGTCAACGAATTCCACGGCCGGTCCGGTTTGGGATTTTATCAGAATCATGGTATAATAGGAACACATTTTGGAAAGGTTGATCACCATGGCTTTAGACGGACTCCTGCTGCACGCACTGTGCCGGCAGTTTCAGGAAATACTTCCCTGCAAAATCAATAAAATCCATCAGATCTCCAATACGGAGCTGTTGTTTCACCTGCGCACCCAGCGCGAGAAAAAGAATTTACTGATTTCCTGTCATTCGCAATACAACCGCATCAATCTCACCGACCGCGCCTATCCGACCCCAGAGGAGCCGTCGCATTTCGTCATGCTTCTGCGCAAGCATCTGGAGGGCGGCTTAATTCTCTCTGTCCAACAGGGCGGGCTGGATCGCTGGCTTGTGATGGAGGTTTCGCTGCGCAATGAAATCGGCGATAAGGTCTTCCGCAAGCTGTACGTTGAATTGATGGGCAAATATGCCAACGTCATCCTCGTCGATGAAAACAACCGGATTCTCGATGCGCTCAAGCGGATTCCGCCGTTTGAAAACACCAAGCGCACGATTCAGCCGGGCGCGCAATTCACACTGCCGGAACAGCCGGTGAAACAGGATCCATTTACAGCGCAGACCGTCGATCCGCAACAGCCGCTGCACCAGCAGTTTGACGGTTTCTCTCCGCTGCTTGGGCGGGAGGTCGAAACGCGGATGCGCCGGGGCGAAACGTTCCCGGCGATCATGAAGCAGATCGAAAGCAGCGATTCGCTGTTCATCACCAACACGCCTAAGGAAACGCAGTTTCATCTGATTCCGCTGACCCAGTATGAGCAGCCGGCCAAGGCATACCCGCTGATGGAGGGCATGGACGTCCTATATTATCATAAGGAAGAAAAAGACCGCATCCGGCAGATGACCGGCGATCTGTTCAAGTTTGTCCGCAAGCAGCTCAAGCATTACCGCCAGAAGCTGCCGAAGCTGCTCGATGCGATGCAGGAAGCGCTGGATTGTGAAAAGTGGCGGGAATACGGCGATCTGTTATATGCGTATGGGCAAAATATTCCCAAAGGCACGCCGTCGGCAACCTTGACCACCTTCGATCAGAGCGGGCAGGTCAAAATTGATCTGGACGTCCGCTTCGACGGACGCGGCAATGCGAAAAAGTGTTTTCAGAAATACAACAAAGGAAAAAAGGGTCAGGAGCATTTATTGGAACAAATTGACCTATGCGAGAAAGAGATCGAGTATTTCGAGGGTCTTGAGCAGCAGCTGGAACTGGCCAACTTTGAAGATGCCCGCGAAATCCGCGAGGAGCTGGCGGCGTTAGGCTACATGAAGCCGATCCAGTCGAAAATCCGCCGCAACCGCAAAAAGGCGAAGGCCCTGCCGGCGATCACGGCGATCCCTCTGGCAAACGGCGTCACGTTATATTTCGGTAAGAATAACCTTCAGAACGAGGCGCTGACGTTCAAGCTGGCGCGCAAAAACGACCTGTGGTTCCACGCTAAGGATTTCCACGGCTCGCATGTCGTCCTGGATTGCGAACAGCCCGACGAAGAAACGCTGCGGCTGGCTGCAATGGTGGCTGCCTATTACTCCAAAGGCCGCTATTCCAGCAGCGTCCCGGTCAACTATTGCCCAATCCGCAATCTCAAGCGGGTTCCCGGCGCCAAACCGGGCTTCGTCTCGCTGACCAGTTACAAAACGATCTATATTGATCCGGAAGAAGCCGTGATCAACGATCTGTTGAAAGAAAACGCATGAAAACGACGCGTTACTGCTTAACCCTGCCCTATCTGGAGGTCGTTAAGAAGTTAAAATATGAGCTGCGCTGGGGCTGCATCCGCGGCACGCTGTTAAGTCAGGCCGAGGTCAGTCCTCAGGTGACGGTGCTGCTTTTACAGGTTGAAAATCAACTGGAAAACACCATGCTGATCATTGATCATCTGCGTACTGAAACGCAGCTGCGGATCATCGAGCCAAAGGATCAGGGATGGGATCAGATTTTGGGCAAGCTGTTTCTGTCCTTCCGGCTTCCGCCTAAAAAGGACATTCTGTAACTTGACTGCGACACGCATTGTTTGGCCGGGGATCTCGCTGATCAAAAAGAAGACTTCTCAGAGGTTTCACTCTGCCGAAGTCTTCTTTTTCAATTCTGGTTTTTCAATTTGTCTTTTAAACGTTCAGATCTCTTTTCCTTCGTTTCAGGATCAAACGTCTTCCTGCTTCCCGTTTTTCCAGATCATCAGCGCTTCTTTTCGCCAAACTGGTATCAATTATTTTCCCGCCAAATGCTTTGCCGCAACATAGGCCATGACGCAGCCCTGCGAAATGCAGGCTCCCCCTGCCCAATAACCGGCAACACCGGTGGAACAGGTGCCCGCGGCATATAAGCCTTCAATCACGTTATTGTCCTGATCCAGCACCTGCGCGTTGCCGTCGGTCAACAAACCACCGCGCGTTCCGCAGGTTCCCGGCACATACCGGCAGCAATAGAACGGCGCTTTTTCAATTTTCCCCAAGGTTGCCGTCAGCGTCGTAAACTGAGAGAAATCGGCCTCCGGCAGCGCTACATAAGTATTCGACTGCAGCGTCCGCAGTGCGTTTTCACTTTCGCCGCGGTGCCATTGCGGATCAACCCCGGCGTCCACATACCCGTTAAACGCTTCGACTTGCTTTAACAACCCTTCTTTGTCGATGCCCATACCTTCAGCCAGAGCTTCCAGAGTGTCATAGCGGGTGATGTAGTCCGGCAGCGCGTCGATCGTTGCCCCGCCCGGCAGTTTAAACTGCGATGTATAATCCGCATCGCAAATGAAGTATCCCGGAATATTCGCATACTTCAGCGTTCCTGTGTCGTAAGCGCTGAAGGCCCGGCTGAACACATCATATTCGCGGCTTTCATCCGCAAAACGTTCGCCTCTGGCATTCACGCAGATGGCATGCGGAAATTTCAGATAACACGCCCAATCCGCCAACGCGGAAGTCGCCATAATTCCGTAGTTGCGGTCGTCGCCTTCGTTCCACACCGGGTTGTCGTAAACAAACGGCACGCCCAGATAACGGTCCATCAGCGCCAGCTGTGCGCCCAATCGAGCGCCCATCTTCTGACCGTCGCCGGTGTTGTTAGGACTGGAACAGGAACGATACAACGGGAAGGACAGATGATTCCGGCGCATCGCTTCATTGTAGTCAAATCCGCCGGTGCCTAAAATCACACCCTTGTTCGCTTTGATCCGCAGCGTTTTTTCGCCCTGCCGCGCCACCAGACCGATGACTTTGTGGTTCTCATCGGCGATCAGCTCCTCTGCCGCAGTGCCCATCATCAGCTGAATTTGATCATGCGTTTCAACATATTCCCGATATTGCTTCCATTGCGCGCCGGCCATCATCATCTGGTTATCCGCGTCCAACGGAAATGCCGAACCGCGTCCGACGACGATGCTGTCAGGGTAGCGGTCATAATAATCATTATGCGCGCCGGAATGGATAAACCGCGACCACCCCAGTGTCTGTTTTGTCCAGTCGCAATATTCCTGAGCGTGATCTACAAACGATTCCATTACCGCCCGGTTCATCCGATCCTCGCCGACGGCCTGCATGTAGGACAGACATTTCTCCCGGCTGTCGCCGTTGTTTTCTTCCTTAAAATCATTCAGGAATCCCGGCAGCGCATAACCGCCCCCGGAGGTAGTCGAAGTGCCGCCGAAGATATTTTCATCCTTCTCCAATACGGTAATCGAAGTAATCCCCATTTCACAAGCCGCAATCGCGGCGGTAATCACCGTGCCCGTTCCGACAACAATGATGTCCGTTTCCTGATCCCAGCTCAGTTTTTGATTCTGAGGGGCAGCGGCGGGCGTCGTGCCGCAGCCGCTGATGAGCGATAAGCCGGCTAGTCCGGCAGCGCCGGCCGCAGCGCCTTTGATGAACTCTCTGCGTGAATATTCTTTCATTTCTTCCTCTCCTTTTTGATAATATTTTATCAAGTTCGCAAAAAAAGAAACAGAAGCAAAAACAACCAGTGTCTGTCATCCGAATTTATCAGTTCATAAATTTTGTTTCAGGTATCGGATCAGTTCCCGGGCTACCTCGTCATATTGGCGTTTCCGCATCGTCGCGGAGGACGTCCGCAGAAAATAAGGGAAGGTAAAACCATCGGAAAAAGGAATCAGGCGGATATCCCGCATCTGATTGATCAGCGTATTCTGCCCATGGCAGGCCATAACCCCGCGGTTAATCGCCAACAGCGAATACAGGTAGAGCGGATCTTCCGAGCAGATCTGGCGCTGCTCAGGCTCAAACGGCATCCATTTCTGACCGGTATATTCCAGCGTCCCATAGCCCAGCGTCGTCGTCAGAATCGTCTGGGTGTGAAAATCCTGCGCGGTAACGACGGTCTTCTGCGCTAAAGGATTGGCTTTATGCACGGCAAGCATCAGCGGATATTCCGCGACTTGTTCGCTGGTAAAGTTCAGATTGGCCTCGCTGGGCATGGTTGTCAGACAGAAATGCAGCTCGCCCTGTTTGAGCATCGCGTTGCTTTGCTTTCCGCTCAGAAACAAAATCTCTGCCTGAACTTCGGGATGTTCCTGAATCCAGTTTTCAAAAATGGCGACTTCCCGCTGATCCGCCCAGCTGACGATCCCCAGTTTGATCGGCAGCCGGTACTGACTGGAAAACTCCCTCATTTCCTTTTCAATTTGGTTGAATTCATCAAACTGACGGGCGATCCGATCGTAAAAAAGCCGTCCCTCATTCGTCAATTCGACACCGTTCTTTCCCCTTTCTAAAAGACTGAAGCCCAGTTCGTTTTCCAGCTGCGTCAGCGCAGCGCTGATCGTCTGCCGGGTGATGAACAAGGCTTGCGACGCCTTGACGATACTGCCGTATTCAACGGCGCTGACAAAATATTTCAACTGCTGGATTTCCATGTTTCCGCCCTCCATCTGTCATTTTTTTTAACATTATGTGCAAAATCATCAGACACATCCAACCAGCTGATGATTTCCCCGATCCTTAAGACTGATTTTCTTTCCCCTTGCGATTCAAATTTAATCCTTAAAAAAACTTTACCCAATTTCGCGACAAGGGTCAAGTCCGGATTCAGAAAGTCCTGTTTTCCGCACAAAAAAAACGAACTTCTGCCGGCTTGAGCCAGACACAAAGTCCGTTGTTAACTCTCTTTTTATCGTTATAAGATTTCCAACAGCTGATCCAGCGCGTCGATCTGCCAGGTTGGCTGTTGCTTTAACGTCAGCGGCAGATGCTTCGGATTGAACCAACAAGTATCCAATCCCGCCGCCTGACCGCCGGCGATATCCGAGCTTAGCGAGTCGCCGATCACCAGTACCCGCCGCGGATCTTTTTCCGCGATGGTCTGCAGCACCGGCGCAAAGAATTCCGCCTGCGGCTTCTGGACGCCCAGCTCATCCGAAATGAACAGATGTGTAAAATACTTCGCCAAGATC
>NZ_CFQZWI010000130.1:0-6615 GCF_986127675.1 Holdemania sp.
TCTTCCGCAACATAAATCTGAGCCGGATGATCCTGATCACTGACCACGAAAGCAAACTTGATATTCGTACCAACACCCCAGCGCCCTTCCTTATCGACGCAGATTAAGGAAATCGCGTCGGCCCGGCCCCGTTTCTGAATTAACTTTTGCGTGAATTCCGCAACGAGCGATGAAGCCGCTCTCTGAGGATCCAGTCCCTGCTGCAGCCGGCGTACCACCTCATAGCTCAGACACCCTTTCATGATTTCTTCGCCCACGCCCGTAGCGGCCGCAGCCCCGATCTCGCTATCCGCATAGAAACCACTCCCGCAGACCGGCGAATCGCCTACGCGCCCCGGCTTCTTCATGAACAGTCCCGAAGTCGATGTTCCAGCCGCCAACGTTCCCTGCCTATCCAGACAACAAACCCCAACCGTATCATGCCCTTTATAACTGGATAACGGTTCCGGCTCCGCCCGGCGCTGCTCATAAATCATCTTCGCTTCCGGAGTTAATAATTCCATCGTTTCCATGCCTGACTGAACCGCAAACTGCGATGCACCCTCGCCAACCAGGAAATTATTAAACTGCTGATCCGCACAATGCCGCGCCAGCTTAAACGCCGACGCTACATTTTCAACACAGCCGACCGCTCCGATGGATAACGTATCACCGTTCATATAACCACCGTCCAACTGCACGACGCCCGCCTGATTCGGCAGTCCCGAATAACCGACGGAATGAAACCGCGGATCCCTTTCGACTGCGGTGATCACCGTCTCCAGCGCCTGATCGGCCGAGCCTGATTTCCGCAAATTCGCTTCCGCCAGCCGCATGCCTTCCGCCGCCATTTTCCACGTTGCGATTAAAGTCCACTTCATTGATTTTGGCTCCTTATTGATTAAACGCATCCGGCAAATCATTTTCCAATAAAATGGTATCCGTGTAGGCTGCCTTTTGATAAACAAGACCAAACGCTTCCTTCACCGTTGCGACGATATGCACGTGCGCCATATCAAATCCGCAAGCCTGTAATCCCTCGACAATCGGCTCCGTCTGCCGCTTGCCCACCAGAATGACCTCATCCGCGCAATCCTTCATTTTCATGCCGAACTGCTTATTGATCTCATGCTGACGCGGACCCAGATCGATCATCCCCGGCGTGACGATAAACCGGGTGCCCGGCATTGTCTTCAGCACCTGCAAAGACATCGCAGAGCCCACCGGATTTGAATTAAACGCGTCGTCAATAAACGTATAACCATTAATCTTCTTCACTTCCAGCCGATGCTCGACATACCGCACCTGCGCCACTGCACTCTGCAGCTGTTCCCAACTGACACCCAGATGCCGGCCAACCGCCACAGCCGCCAGAATATTCGCAATGTTGTGTTCACCCAATAAACGCGTTTTAAACGGAATATCCGCACCCTCGCGCGTATGGATATCAAACGAGGATCCCTGCGGACCAAAGCTGATATTCACAGCCCGGTAATCCACGTCTTCCTGTTCGATGCCATACCAGGCGATCGGACACTTATTTTTGATATAGTAATTCCGGATCAGCTCGTTATCCTTATTCAATACACCGAAGCCCGTGACCGGCAGCTTCTCGATCATCTTCATTTTTTCCGTGACGATATTTTCCTGAGAACCAAACGTATTCAGATGCTGCGGACCGATCGAGGTTACTAAGCCGATCTGCGGCTGCACAAAATCCATCAGCTGCTCGATATCGCCGACATGATCCGCCCCCATCTCGCAAATGAACACCTCATGCGTCGGTTTCAGCTGTTCGCGGATGGTGATCGTGATTCCCATCGGCGTGTTGAACGACGCCGGCGTCGGCAGCGAATAGAACTTCTCAGAAAGAATCTGCTGAAGAATATTTTTTGAAGAGGTCTTGCCGTAGCTGCCCGTAATCCCGATCTTAATCAACCGGTCATGACTCTTCAAAATTTCCTTTGCCAGCTTCATATAGTGTTTTTTGATCAACTTCTCAAACGGACTGGTAATCCAGGCCATGGGAAAGATTAAAAGCCAGTTGATCCAGCACGCTGCGACAACCCACAACGCCCATAACGGATAATCCGTCAGCATGACCGCCGGGATCAGCCACAGGCAGTTCAGCACAAGCATGACGGCGATCTGCCGTTTAACCCGCGCGGTCACCGCCAGCGGTTTGATATAGTTTTTTTTCTTTTCCCGATATAAAGTAATCCCGCCGACAAACACCGCCAGCCACACCGTCGCGATCTTCCCCAGCCGGTAATCCGGAATCACTATGCAGCCGAGCGCCAGAACGAGAATCAGCACAGGAAACAGCCAGTGCTTCCACACTTTCAGCTGATCTTTTCCCCACTGAATATACCGCCCCGGCTCATACCGGTTCTGCTGGAACATGTGCAAAGCATGCTTCCAGGGAATCACCATCATACACAAAAGCAGTGCTGAAAACAGCACTTTCTCTAATAAATCCTGAATCTGTCTTAAAAACTCCATGTCATTCCTCCCAGTCTTCCTTTAAAAAGACATCCAGACACCGATTAAACCGGGCGCTCTGGTTGAAATACGCGAAATGATCGTCCCCTTCAAAAATTGCCAGTCCGGCATTCTTCATCTTCGCTTCCATCTGTTTCCCCATCCATAAAGGCGCTGCTTCGTCGTTTTCGCCCCAGACCAACAAGACCGGAACCGTAACGTCTTCCAGCATCCCGCTGACATCGTCGTTGACAACTTTAACAAAGGTTTCGCGCATAATGCCGGTTGCGCTGCGGTAATCGTCGGAACCTGATTTGCGTTTGAAGTCTTCCAGCATCGTTTCACTGCCGACCAGCGTGATCGCTTTTTTCGCCGCTTTGTAGCCTGCAATTTTGAGCTTGGCCTGCCAGGTTTGCTTCGGCCGGATTCCCGCCGCGCCGGTCAGCACCATCTTATGCACGGGATTCTTTACCGCGTAGTGAACGGCCACCCGGCAGCCGAAGGAATGACCGATCAGAATCGGATCATGGATATCAAAGGTCCGGCAAAACGCTTCGAGAAACTCCCGATATTCCGGGACGCCCCAGGCAACCGGCGGTTCGTCGCTTTTGCCAAAACCGGGAAAATCGAAATTAAAAACCCGAAAATGGGCTTTAAGATGATTGTAGATGGGTTCCATCATGATCATCCGCTGCCGCCAGCCGTGCAACAGCACTACATCGCGGCCCTGACCTTCCGTCGCAACTTCAATATTCAGTCCGTTAATTTTAATTTGCGGCATAAAAATCCTCCATTGTTTCTACTTTATTATATGCAATCTTCACAAGCTTGGAAAGTACAAAAATAATATTCAGAATAAGCAAAATAAGATATTGAAGATTTTGAGGATTCAGCGTATAATAAGGGCATGGTATAGAAAGGAGATCGAAGTCATGTTTGAGTGGGTTAAGGGCAACGCCTACACGATGTTAGTGACCTTGTATCCGAACAATTTCACGTTAAACAACGTAGCGGCTGCCTATTTTGAAGATATTCGATGGTGCTGTATCGGACTCGACCGGGAAGAACGGAAAGTTGCAATCCGCCCCGTGACCAAGCGAGAGGTAGATTTAAAGCTCATCCCGCTGGAGCAGCTGCATAAAGTATCCATGGGAAAGGGATATGCCCGCATCAGCAACAAAGCGCTGATTGAGGAAATCGCCCAGCTGACAGGCATCGAATGCAACGGGATTAAAGTTCCCGCGCAGTTTGATGAACGCGAAAAAATGCTGATTATTGATCTGAACAATCCCGTATAAGGAGGTGAGGAAAAATGTATTTCGGTTTATGGATTCTGGTATTCTTGGGGGCGCTGGTCGTTGAACTGGCGACGGCGACCAGCCTTGTCAGTATCTGGTTCTGTGTCGGAGCGTTGTTTGCCTTGGGCGCGCTGGCGTTGAATCTGGCCTTTATCTGGCAGGTCGTCATCTTCTTTGCGGCGTCGTTAGTTTGTCTGGCAGCGATCCGGCCGATGGCTTCCCAGTATTTACGAGGCAATATTGTCGCGACGAACGCCGACCGGGTGATCGGCCGACATGTCCAGCTTCTGAAAGACATTACCGGGGAAGCCTGGGGCGAACTCAAGGTGAACGGTGTGGTCTGGAACGCGATCAGCGTCGACGGGCATCCGATCAATGAGGGATCGTTAGTGGAAATCGTTGCGATCGAGGGCGCAAAACTCCTCGTGAAAAAAATAGAGGACTGAGGTTTCAGTCGAGAAAGGAAATAAATTATGAATGGGTTCTTACAAATATTAGTCTTCCTGGTCATCTTCCTGATTGCCATTGCAGTGATTTGCTACTGCGTCCGAATCGTGCCGCAGGCCAAAGCTTATGTCGTTGAGCGCCTGGGCGCTTACCACAGCACGTGGCATACTGGTCCGCATTTCATGGTACCGTTTATCGACCGCGTCGCCAACAAGGTTTCGTTAAAAGAGATCGTCAAGGATTTTGATCCGCAGCCGGTCATCACCAAGGATAACGTTACGATGCAGATCGATACGGTCGTCTACTTTCAGATTACCGATCCGAAGCTGTATACTTACGGCGTCGAACGGCCGATCAGCGCTTTGGAAAATCTGACGGCGACAACGCTGCGAAACATCATCGGTGAGCTGGAGCTGGATGAGACGCTGACTTCCCGCGATATCATCAATACGAAGATGCGCGCAATTTTGGACGAAGCAACGGATCCATGGGGCGTCAAGGTCGGCCGTGTTGAAGTCAAGAACATCATCCCGCCGCGCGACATCCAGGAATCAATGGAAAAGCAGATGCGGGCGGAACGGGAACGTCGTGAAGCGATCCTGCGTGCCGAAGGTGAAAAGAAATCGGCAATCCTGACCGCGGAAGGCGAAAAGGAATCCATGATTCTGCGCGCTACGGCGAAGAAGGAAGCCATGATCGCGGAAGCGGAAGGCCAGGCTCAGGCAACTGAACGGCTGTACGCTGCACAGGCTAAAGGTATTGAAATGATCAAGAATTCCGATCCAAGCCTGGAATTCTTAACCTTGAAGGGTTATGAAACGCTGCAGAAGATGGCGGACGGCAAGGCGACCAAGCTGATCGTCCCAAGCAACCTGCAGGATATCACCGGCACGCTGGCTTCGCTGGCGGAAGTCGTCAAACCTGTCGAAAATAAAGAATAAGACCACAAGGCGTCCGTTGGGCGCCTTTTTTTAATCTGCCGAAAGAACATCAGCTTCCCGGATTCCCGGCTTTGATCCTGACAGGATTTTCCCACGTTCTCTCCAGCCTGTTCAAGTCTGTTCAGCCTGATTTTATTTTCTCGTTTACGATCGCAATTCAGAGCTTTCTTCGTCCTTCATCCTGCTTCTTCATCCTCCACCCCCTTGGTGAAAAAACGTTAAAAAGAGGATTATCAACGACAAAAAACAGGTCGTCAACATTTCGTCCGGGACTTCTCTGTGCCGGATTCATTGGATTGGGCATTCTTACTGTAATTCTAAACATGATGGTTTTGTGGTTTGTCTTATTTGCGGCTCTGGGCATGGATTTTCTGATCCGTTATTAAAACAACATCCGCCGGTCTGATCTTGTTTTGTGATGGTTTTTGCGGCCATCGCCATGGTTTTCCATCCTTTAATGGGGTTCTTTGTCCTGTCCGGTTATATCGCTTCCACAGCCAGGTTGCAAAAGACGCCGCATCCCCTCATTTTATCTTCTGACCAATGGAAAAAAAGAATTTCAGCGGACGATGGGGTGGATTTCAGGCGCGGGGATCGTTCTGGGACGTTTGAATCTGGGCCTTGTCTGGGTCAGTTAACGATGCTGCCGCTTTTGTCTGATCTTCCTGTTTGATGCGCTGCGGGCCGGCTTGTTTGAGGAGATTTTATTCCGCACCTTCCTTTACGCATTTTACGTCGAAGTCGCTGGAAAGAAAAAATTCAGTCACATCCAGACGTTTTTTTGCCTTTTGATCATGATCCCGCCGCAGGTTCTGATTCATTTCCCCGGCATGGCTGAAATCGGCAGTCTGCTCGTCATGACCGCTGCCTTCGGTCTACCGTTTGCCTTGCTGCAATGGATTGTCGATCTGACTTCCGCAGTCGGCGCGCATACTCTGGCTGACCTGATCCGCTTTATCACCTTCGGCGCCTGGTTGGTTTTTGAGTAAGCTGACGCAGACAGTATGCCGCATAAAACCTGATTTTCCCCCTGTCCAATCCCAGAAAATAAAGACAGCTGCTCCCGAGATCCCGGAATGCTCAATTTGATTTGAGTCCGGTTCACTCTCTGATTGCGCTGTCTTTTATGCCTGTTTTCTATTTTTTCAATAAGAATTCAAATAAACGCTCTTTTCCTGCCGTCTCTTGCCTTCACTGCTCTTCAGATGGCCGTCTGGCACGTTAATCAAATGATCCTCGTTCTCCAATCGTGTCTTCCCCTGCGCAGTCCTGCCGCTTATTCCGTTTCCCATTCGTAGATCGGGTATCCCCTGCCCTGGTATTGGTAATATTGCGGATAGCGATCCATGTAAGCGTCCGCTTCCTCCCGTGCCAGATCCGGGTAATTTGTGATCAGGCCGCTGACGCCCATATCGAGATAATTGCTCATCTTATTGTAATCGTCTACCGTCCAGACATAAGATCGGAAG
>NZ_CFQZWI010000131.1:0-6567 GCF_986127675.1 Holdemania sp.
TCCCTACACGACGCTCTTCCGATCTGCGAGTTAGTCATCCGCCAGGGCCGCTTCGGCAAGTTCATCAGCTGCCTGAACTATCCGCAATGCAAATACACGCGCAAAATCGAAGCGCCGGAAAAAGAAAAACCGGAGCCGACCGGCAAGATCTGTCCGGAATGCGGAGGCGAGCTGCTCAAGCGCAAAAGCCGCTATGGCAACTATTTCCTGGGCTGTTCCAATTTCCCGAAGTGCCGGCATATTGAAAATATCGAAGGCGAGAAGAAACCAACCTTCCGCCGGAAAGGGAAGAAAAAGGATGACGAGTAGGGTAACGGTCGTCGGCGCGGGGCTGGCGGGCTGCGAGGCGGCCTGGCAGCTGGCACAGCGGGGCATCGCGGTGACGTTAGTCGAAATGCGGCCGGAAAAAATGACGCCGGCGCACAAGACAGGCAAGTTTGCCGAGCTGGTCTGTTCCAACTCGCTGCGCTCCGACGCTCTGACCAACGCCGTCGGGGTGCTGAAAGCGGAAATGCGGCGGCTGGATTCCGTCATCATGAGCGTCGCAGATCAATACAAAGTGCCGGCCGGCAGCGCGCTGGCGGTCGACCGTGAAGCGTTTTCAGAAGCGGTGACGGAAAAAGTCAGCGGCCATCCGTTAATTGAAGTCGTTCATCGCGAGGTGACGGAAATTCCGGAAGGCCCGTGTATTATCGCCAGCGGCCCGCTGACCAGCGACGCGCTGAGCCGGCAGATTCAGGCGTTTTTCAATCAGGAATCCTTTTACTTTTACGATGCGGCCGCGCCGATCATCGACAAGGACAGCATCGACTTTACCCAAGCCTATTACAAATCCCGCTACGATAAGGGCGAGGCGGATTACATTAACTGTCCGATGGACAAAGCTCAGTTCGAGGCGTTTTACGACGCCTTAATCCACGCGGAAAGCGCGCCTGTCCACGAACATGAAAAAGAGATTTATTTTGAAGGCTGCATGCCGTTTGAGGAAATGGCGCGGCGCGGGGAAAAGACCTTGTTGTTCGGCCCGATGAAGCCGGTCGGTCTGGAACGTCCCGACGGCAGCCGGCCTTACGCCGTCGTGCAGCTGCGTCAGGACAACGCCGCCGCAAGCATGTATAACGTCGTCGGCTTCCAGACACATTTAAAATGGCCGGAACAGCGCCGCATCCTGCGGATGATTCCGGGCCTGGAAAACTGCGAGATCCTGCGCTATGGCGTCATGCACCGCAACAGCTATATCAATTCGCCGCTTTGCCTGCGGCCGACTTACCAGACCGTCAAGCGCGAAGATCTGTTTTTCGCGGGGCAGATGACCGGGGTGGAAGGGTATATCGAATCGGCGGCCAGCGGCTTAAATGCCGGCCTCCAATGCGCCCGGCTTGTGCTGGGGTTAACGCCGGAGCCGTTTCCGCAGACATGCATGATCGGCGCGATGGCGCATTACATCACGCATGCCGACCCGAAGCATTTCCAGCCGATGAACGCAAACTTCGGCATTCTGCCGTTAGTGCAGAAAGTGAAAAAGAGCGAACGCAAGGAAGCGTATGGCATCCAGGCGTTAAACGAGCTGGCGCAGTTTCAGCAGTCGCTGTCATGGAACACGAAGTAACGCCGGAAGAAGCCGCGAAAAAACAGCTGATGAGCGTGGCTGAGGAATTCGTTGAATTCATCGTGGCCCGCCGCAGCGGTTCCCCAGCCACCGCCGACAGCTACGGCCGTGATCTGGAACGCTTCGCAGCCTATCTGGCTGAAAAAAAGATTACGGATTTCGGTCAGGTCGACAAAGCGGTGATGTTTGATTATGTCACGCTTCTGCGCAGCGGCAAAATTACCCGCGGCAAGATCAGCGACAGCTCGTTTTCGCGGATGTTGTCGACGCTGCGGTCCTTTTATCACTATTTAATCCGGTACAAAGGCGTCAAGGTCAACCCGACGCGGGGGCTGCGTGCGCCTAAGCTTAACCGCACGATTCCGGAGTTTCTGACGTTTGATCAGATGATGACGCTGTTCGATTCGTTCGATCTGAACGATCCCGCGGCGCTGCGCAACCGCGCGATTCTGGAAACGATGTATGCCTGCGGGCTGCGCGTCAGCGAGGTGTGTTCGCTGACCCTGGCCGAGCTGGATCTCAATGAGCGGATCCTGACGGTGACCGGCAAGGGCGACAAGCAGCGGATCGTGCCGTTCTATAAACGTTTGAGAACACTGCTGATGCGGTATCTGCGGGATTCCCGGGCGCTGTATCTCAAGGAAGAGCACGGCTTTGTGTTTGTATCGCAGCGCGGGGCGCCGATCACGCCGCGGGCGGTGCAGCTGATTCTGGCCCAGGCTGGGCAGGATGCGGGACTGAACCAGCCGCTGCATCCGCACATGCTGCGGCATTCGTTCGCGACGCATCTGCTGGACAACGGCGTCGACCTGCGCACAGTCCAGGAACTGCTGGGGCACAGCTCGCTGTCAACGACGCAGATTTACACGCATGTGACCGTCGATCGGCTTAAGCAATCGGTTGACGCAGCGCATCCGCATTCACAATCCATTCTAAAAAATCGGAAAACTGTCAAAATTAGTTAAAATCAGGCTTAAACAGGGCACTTTTGGATTGCATCCAGGAGTGCCTTATGATATATTAATACATGGCATCCGCGAATAAAGGGTGCACTACACACATCATGGATTCACTGCTCCGTGCTTGAGCGATCAAGTTGCAGTGTTGGAAGTGATGGAGGATATAACGGAAAGTGAGGAAATTAAAAATGTCAGTTGTATCTATGCGTAAAATGCTCGAAAGCGGCGTTCATTTCGGACACCAGACCCGTCGTTGGGATCCGAAGATGAAACCGTATATCTACACGGCGAAAAACGGCGTCTACATCATCGACCTGGCGAAGACGCAGCAGAAGCTGGACGAAGCGTATGAAGCGATGAAGGCGATTGCGGAAAAGGGCGGCAAGGTTCTGTTTGTCGGCACAAAGAAGCAGGCTCAGAGCGTCGTTCTGGACGAAGCGCTGCGTTCTGGTTCCTTCTATGTCAACCAGCGTTGGCTGGGCGGCATCCTGACGAACTACCGCACGATTCAGAAGCGCATCAAGCGTCTGCTGGAAATTGAAGAAATGGAAGCTTCCGGTTCGATCAACGTCTATCCGAAGAAGGAAGTCGCTCAGATCCGCAAGGAAGCGGCTCGTCTGGAAAACTTCTTAGGCGGCATCAAAGAAATGAAGAAGCTGCCGGATGCGATCTTCGTTGTTGACCCGAAGGAAGAACACAACGCGGTTGCGGAAGCGAAGAAGCTGAACATTCCGGTCTTTGCGATGGTTGACACCAACTGCAATCCGGAAGAAGTCGATTTCCCGATTCCTTCCAACGACGACGCGATTCGTTCGGTAAAGCTGATCATCGGCGTACTGGCGGATGCGATCGTTGAAACCAAGGGCGGTCTGTTAAGCTATGCTTACCAGGAAGATCAGGAAGCCGAAGACATCACGATGAAGGAAGTCATCATCAACGTTGAACAGCAGGCGGAAGAAAACGAACGCCGCCGTCGTCAGAGAAACGAAGAACGCCGTCCGCGCAACAACCGCTACGGCGATAACAAGCGTTTCACACCAAGACGCGAAAACGCAGAAGCCGCCAAGGCTGCGGAAGCGGCTCCGGCTGCCGAAGCGAAACCGGCAGAGGCTGCGAAGGAGGCTGAATAATCATGGCAATTACCGCTGCATTAGTTAAAGAACTGCGCGAAAGAACCAGCGCAGGCATGATGGACTGCAAAAAAGCCCTGACCGAATGCGACGGCGACATGGAAGCGGCGATCACATGGCTGCGCGAAAAGGGAATCGCCAAAGCGGCGAAGAAGGCTGGCCGGATCGCGGCTGAAGGTCTGACCCGCGTCGTCACCGACGGCAACCGCGCGTGCCTGATCGAAGTGAACTCGGAAACGGACTTCGTCGCCAAGAACGAACAGTTCCTGGATCTGATCAATACCGCTGCCGACGTGATTCTGAAAGCGGCTCCGAAGACGTTGGAAGAAGCCTTAGCGCTGGATGTCAATGGGGCGACGCTGGAAAGCAAGTTCATCGACGCCACCGCGACGATCGGCGAAAAGATCACGCTGCGCCGCTTTGAAATCGTTGAAAAAGCAGACAACGACATTTTTGGAACGTATATGCACATGGGCGGCAAGATCAGCGCCTGCGTGGTCATGAAGAACAGCGATAATGCGGAAGTCGCCAAAGATATGGCGATGCAGGTCGCTTCGATGAGCCCGAGCTATGTTTCCCGCAACCACATGCCGGCAGACGTTGTTGAAAAGGAAAGAACCGTTCAGATGGAAATCATGAAGAACGATGAATCCCTGGCCAACAAGCCGGAAAAAGTGCTGCAGGGTATCGTTGAAGGCCGTCTGAGCAAGTCCTTGCAGGAAATGTGCCTGGTTGACCAGCCGTTCTTCAAGGATCCGAACCAGAAGGTTTCTCAGATCCTGAAGGCTGCGAACACGGAAGTCGAAAGCTTCGTTCGTTACGCTGTCGGCGAAGGTCTGGAAAAGCGCGAAGAAAACTTCGCAGAAGAAGTTGCCAAGCAGATCGGCAAATAAGTGAGTCTAAAAAGCGATTGAGCAATCAGTCGCTTTTTTTTGAAAAAGAAACTCTTCGTTCCCCGGATCCAATCAAAGCGGAATGATAAAATTCAGAGAAACACCTCCTGTTGTTCACGCAGCGTTCGTGTTCAAGGAATATACTATTTTCGTCTGAAAATGAGGTGAACCCATGAAACGAAATTATTTTGCGGCGCTGCTGGGCTTCAGTTTGATCCTAAGCGGATGCAGCGCCTTTCCCTCCGCTTCTTCAACAGAGACTCCGGTATCCCAAACAGAAGCGACGCTTATTCAGCTGAGCGACGATCAGATTCTCATCAACGCTCAGCCGGCTGATCAAACCGGTGCGGTGCAGCTTTCGCACGACATTGTCTATTATCAAGCCGGTCAGGGCGCTGATTATGGCGAAGGGGGTGCGGAAGATGAACACAGCGCGGAGGAAGCGCAGGCGCATACCGTAATCACGATCCGCGAACCGGGAACCTACCGCGTCAGCGGAAAACTCAGCGCCGGCCAGATCGCGATTGATTTAGGCGAGGACGCCAAAGACGATCCCAACGCCGTGGTCAATCTGATTCTTGATCAGGCTGAGATTACCTGTACCGTCGCCCCGGCGATCATTGTGTATAACGCCTATGAATGTGCTGGGGAAGAAGCGCTCAGCACGGTGGATACCCGAACGGCCGGCTTTAACCTGATTGTCGCGGATGGAACAGAGAACTATGTATCAGGTGCTTACGTTGCCAGAATCTATAAGGAAGGCACGACGAAAAAGCTGCATAAGTACGACGCCGCGATCGAATCCAAGGTTTCGCTGAACCTCAGCGGGGAAACCGCGGGCACCGGTATCCTGCGGGTCGAAGCAAGCAACGAAGGCATTGAGACTTCCATGCACATGACGATCAACAGCGGCAGCTGGATCATTCATTCCGCTGACGACAGTTTGAATGCCAATGAAGACGGTATTTCCGTGATCACGATCAACGGCGGAACTGTGCGGTGTGATGCCGGCGCTGGTCAGGAAGGCGACGGCATTGATTCCAACGGCTGGATTGTCATCAACGGCGGCACGGTCATCGCCGCGGCGAACCCGGTAAGCATGGACAGCGGCTTGGACTCTGACAACGGGATTTTGATTCATGGCGGCACGGTACTGGCCAGCGGGAATATGTTTGATGACGTGGATTCCGCGTCCACGCAGAATGTGATGGTATTCAGCTTCGCTCAGACGCAGAATGCCGGCGGGAAGCTTGTGCTTTCTGACAACGCGGGACAGCCGGTCGCCGGCTTGGCTGCCGCCAATGACTACACAGTGCTGGTCTATTCCAGTCCGCAGCTCAGCGAACAGGACTATACGCTGGCTCAGGCGGAAACCGTCGAAGGCGAAGACCTTGGCGGTCTGATCACTCCCGTTACCTCAGCGGTGGGGCTGACGGAGCTGAGCTATACCAAAACTGCGCTAAGCAGGGGCATGGGGATGCGCCCGCAGGGAGGTGAATTTCCGGAAGACGAAGGCCGAAAACCTGGTCAGCGTCAGGAAGGCGAAGGCCCGCAGGGCGAGATGCCGCAAGGAGAATTCCCGCAAGGAGAATCCCCGGCTGACGAAGCGGATCGGGAAGCCGGACCGCCGGCGGATCAGGAAGGTCCGATGGGCGGCAAACCGGAAGACGGCCGGGGGCCACAGAACCATGCCGACGATTCGTCCGGCGAGCTGAACGCCACGTTCACGGTTTCCTCCACGATCGCGATATTTTCCCAAATTCAGGCTTTGAAGGAAGAATAAGCCGGAGGCGGCGCATGCCGCCTTTTCGATCGTTCTATTTGAAAAAGCGCCGGTTGTTTTGCGAAAGAAACGAAAGACACAACAAATCTGAAAGATTGTCAACAAATTCTGCGTTCTGCTTTTCAAACTGCAGGAAATCGCCTACAATAAAGATAAGCAGGAAAAATAAAAATTTGCGCAGGGGTTTGAAAAA
>NZ_CFQZWI010000132.1:0-6276 GCF_986127675.1 Holdemania sp.
CTTCCGATCTTGGACAATCGCGTTGTACATCTGCATGCCCTCCTGAATCGGACAGCGGTAGTCTTCAAACGAATGGATAAACAGCGTCGGGGTAACGCATTGATCCGCGGCCTTCAACGGCGACTGGTCCCAGATCTTATTCACATCGCTCCACGGCGTGGCATCCATCTGATCGTTGCCGAAGGAGAAGCCGATGTCGGACACCATGTTTTCCGAGACCCAGTTGGAAATCGAACGCTGCGAAGCTGCGCACGCAAATCGGTTCGTATGACCGATGATCCAGTTGGTCATGTAGCCGCCGTAGCTTCCGCCGGTCACGCCTAAACGTTTCGGATCGATCTGCGGATAGGCTTTCAGCACGGCATCGGTAAACTGCATAAAATCGTCGAAATCGATCGTTCCGAATTTTCCGCGCAGATCGGCGAACGCGTCGCCGCGGCCATCAGAGCCATGGACGTTGCAGAAGAAGACGAAGTAGCCCTCGTTGGCCCACAGCTGCATTTCATGATAGAAGACCGGTCCATAGGAGCCGCGCGGCCCGCCGTGAATATCCAGAATCGCCGGATATTTTTTCGAGGGATCATAGTCCTTCGGCTCCAGCACCCAGCCCCAAAGCGGATTCGGCGTCTGCGCATAGTCGAGCCGTTTCGGCATCGCTACATAACATTCAGCCAGCGCCGCGTCGTTAAAATGCGAGCGCTGCACGCATTCCCCCGTCTTTAAGTTTGCTTCGTAAATTTCCTGCAGCTTCATGTCTTTCATCGCGATCAAATAGGCCGTATCTCCCTGCAGATCAAAACCGAAGATCGCGCCGTCAAACGGCAGCGCCTCCGTCCGGCGTCCCTGACTGTCAAAGCGAAACAGCGGCGTATGATCAGCATCGGTCATCACGGCATAGAAATCCGTGCCCGCAATCTTCTTCATCGCGCTGCCGCCAAACGCGCAGTCCGTGCCGACAGCATTGCCAAACGTCGCGTCGTTGTCGTTAAACAGCGTTCGGGCCTTGGTCTGCGGATCAATTAAATATAGTTTCGGCGTTTCACCCGCGCCATATTTTTCACCATCGCTCATTGCAGCCAGAATCGCACCGCAGTACCCCTGGGTGAAGCTGATCTTCATCTGGCCCGGTTCGATCAGGCAGTCGATCGTTTTCGTCGTGAGATCCAGCCGGTACATCCCGTCCTTCACTTCTTTGACCGTCGTGAAATCCGCGCCCCAGAAAACAACCTGATTGGTTTCCGCTTCCAGCTCCAGTCCGGAAACCGCAAAGGTCGGCGAGGTTAGGAAATCCACGGTTCCCCGTTTCGGATCCCAGACTGCCAGGCGGCTGCGCAGTCCGTTAGTAAATCCGGCGCCGTCAAAATAATACGGTGCTTCGCTCACAATCTGATAATCCTGTTCTTCTTTTTTCTTCTTTAACAACGCCTGCTTTTCCTGTTCCGGCAGCTCAGCCATGCGGGAATAGTCAAGATGATAGCGGATCGTCAGAAGCAGCCGGCTGTCCTTCATCCGTTTAAAACCGGTGACCGTATAAGGAATCGTCATCACCTTCCGCGCTTCGCCCTGATGAATATTCAGCCGGTAAAAAACCGTGCGCTCCTCGCCCGCAGCCAGCGCTTCTTTATCCTTCGAATCCCGCAGGGAAGCAAACAACAGCGTTTCCTCATCTTCCCAGATAAAATTGGATTCGTTAAATGAAGTCAGCTGCCGGACCTGCCCGTCCTCCAGCAGCCACAGATGGTTGTCATACCCGTTGTCGCCGTTGGCCTGCGTCACCACGAAGGCCGCGGTGTTGGGTTTCGGTCCGGCTTGAAGATTAGAACAAAAGCGATATTCCGTGAATTGATCTAAGCGGATTTTTTTCATGTTTTTACCCCCAAAATATGGTATTAGTATAGCATGTTTGAGTTCGATTTTCCGCTGGTTTTCACTTTTTCTTCATTCTCTTTCAAATTCTTTCATTTTGTTACATCAACATATCAAGATTCATTCTTGATTTTTCCTCATCTTCTTCGTCTATATAAAAAACGCCGCAGAAGAGTCAGGTTCCTCACTTTCTGATGGGTAACATAAGCTCTCAGCACCGCAGCCGGTCCGACTAATTTCCAAATCAAGCAAAAAAAGACTAAGCCACAGGTCTTATTTCAAGATCCTTCCGGTTCAGTCTTCCATTTCATTAATGAGTCCTATCGCTGAATCCGCCACCCTGTTTGTTCGTCATAATGTCAGCCGCGATTTATTTTGACGTCTGCGGATGCAGATGTGTCAGGGAGCGGTCTAAATAGAGTTTCGCTTGTTGACTGTCACCTTTGTTCTCAAACATCTTGGAGATCAGAAATTCTGCTTTCGCTTTTTCTTCGCCCTCCAGCTGATCCAGTTTAGCCAGATCTTCATCCAGATCCGCGTACGAATGATCGATCATCACGGCGTAATATTTCTGTGTTTCAGCTTTTAATGCTTCCGAACAGGTCGCTAAATTCAAAAGCCGGTTGCCGTACAGCCTGACCTTCGCAATATCCGAGCGTGCGACATAATAATAGAACGCGTTGTAATATACCGCTTCCTTTTGCTTGTCATTCAGCCTGCATTGATCAAAATCAGCGAACCGCCGGTCAATCTCAGCCGGATCCTGCTTAACCAGTGCCGCGTTTAATTTCATGAAGTCAATATTAAACGGATCGAAGACAAACTGCACCGACCGTTTTTCAATTAACCGGTCAAATCGATCAAAATCCCGTGTCATCAGACAGCTTGACAGTTCTCCGGCCAGCCGGCTGCGGAGCCGTTTCGGGATGACAATGGACAATGCGAACAAAATCAGAATGACAAGGATAATCCATACTTCAAACATGACTTTTCCCGGCAAAAGAAGCTCGCTTTTGCTTTTCCTTTCCCATGAAGATCTCACGGATCAACGATCGTGACAAAATTACCGCCGTCAGCACCGTAATCCAATCGGCACCAGGCTGCGCGTAAAAAACACCGGTCTCACCCAGCGTCCTGGAAAGCAGAAGCAGCAGCGGAACATAGATGATTCCCTGTCGGAACAGCGACAGAATCATTGACTCCCGCCCCTTTCCGGCCGCCTGCAGCGTAATCGTGAAAATATAATAAATCGAATACACTGGCAGCGACCAATTATACGCCTTCAGATACTGAGCGCCATAACTCTGCGCCGCCTGCCCGGTTGTAAAAACCGAAACAAACGCCGGGGCAAACAGCGCTACTAATCCGATTGCGATCAGGCTATAGCCCGTCAACACCTTGAGATTCCAGATGATCGCGTCCCACAGCCGCTGGTAGTCCTTTGCGCCATACGTAAATGAGGCCAGCGGCAGATAGCCGTTCGCTACGCCCTGAATAAAGAAATTGACGAAATACATCGTAAACTTCCCGACGTTGCAGCCGGCGGCGAAGTCGACGCCGTAAGTGAACACGACCTTGGTAAAAACCAGAATCGCCGCGCTGGACATCAGGTTGCGCACATAGACCGCAAAGCCGACGGAGAAGATCTCGCGGATGATCGGCCAGTCGATGTGAAAATCAAACAGCTTCCAATGCAGTGCCGTCTGTTTCGACGATAACCGCCGCAGGCATAGCGCCAACGCCGCAAACTGTGCCGCTGCACTGGCGATCGCCGCGCCCACAACGCCAAGACCCAGGCCGAAATCAAACATTAAAAATGGATCGAGAAGGATATTCAGAAGCACGCTGAGGGCCATGACCACCATCGGATACTTCACATCGCCGACAGCCCGGAACAACTGGATGCACGCGGTATATAACGAGGTACAGACCGCGAACAGAATCATGATCAGTCCATATGCCTGCCCATAGTCAAGCACGGCCGGATCCTGAGTCTGCCAGCGGAGATATGGATTCAGAAGTAACAGTGCCGCTATAGTGAACAAAATTGAAAACAGTGTTGTAAACGTGATCGTCGTACGGACGATTTCGGCCGCTACATTTTCCTGCTTCGCGCCTAACTGCCGGCCCAGATAGCTCGCCGCACCGATGCCGGCCGCTTCGCCGATCTTGGAAATCAGCAGTGTCAGCGTTGCCGACAGCGAAATGGATGCCAGCATCGCCGTGTTGTTCAGCCGGCCGATAAAAAAAGAATTGATCAGCTCGTAAATCAGCGAGATAACAGAAACCATGACCGCCGGAACGGCGAGCTTGATCATCGCCGTTCCGATCTTTTCATGGGCCAGTAAATAGGTGTCAGCTTTCATGCGATCGCCTGTTTTTTCCTGCTTTCAGGCTAAGCGACCCGGTGCGTTTTCAGGAATTCCTGATTGAACACGTCGCCTTCCTTCTGCCGGTCATAAACGCAGCGGCCCTCGCTGAACGTGTACAGACAACGGTATTGATCGTCGATCACGATCAGATCCGCATCCTTTCCGGCTTCCAGCACGCCCTTGTCAGGATAGCCGTAAACCAGCGCCGGGTTGCGGCTGGCCATCCGCGCCGCATATTTCATTCCGATTCCGACGTTTTCAACCAGATTCTCAATTCCTTTCAGCACCGGCATTGTCGATCCGCACAACCGCCCGGTATCCGAAAGGCAATAGCCGTCCGGCGTGATATTGACGTCCGGGAAGCCTTCCATCATCCGGAATTTTCCAACCGGCGCGCCCGACAGATTCGAGCAGTCCGACACCATCAGGAAGTGATTAAACGGATCACGCTTCATCCTGAACATCAATTCCAGCATCGCATTGCAGATATGCTTGCCATCGCAGATCACTTCATTATAAAGCTCGTCGTTCAGCAGACAGGCGCCCAATCCGCCCATGTTGCGGTGATGGATCCCGCTCATGACGTTCGCAGTGTGCGTCGAAACGGTGATGCCCCAGCTGAACGCTTCGTTGGCTTCCTCCAGCATCATATTGCTATGAGCGAAAGCTACCCGCACGCCCTCGCCGGTCAAATACTCGATGGCTTCGCGGGCCTTAGGCAATTCCGGCGCGATTGCGAACAATTTCAGCTTGCCGCGCGCTTTCGCGACGTTTTGTTTCAGCTCGTCCAGATCGATATCCGGATGTCCCGTATCCACGCCCTTTTCACCGACGCGGTTGAGGTATGGACCTTCGGAATGAATACCCAGCACCTTTGCGCCGTCCACGTCTTCCTCCGCAAGCTTCGCGACCGTTTCAAAGCCGGCGAAATCCGTTGTCGGCAGCACGCCGGTCACGCCCTGGGAGGCCAGTCCCTTTAAATATCCGCGCAGCTCCTTTTCGATGTCGCCCTCAAAGCCCATCGCGCCATAGCCCAGTGTTCCATGGTTATGTGTATCAATAATTCCCGGCAAAATCCGATTGTCCTGAACGTCCAAATCGACCGTAACAGGACTGTGAACATCCAGAAGCTCAACAATCTTTCCCTGCTCCAGATGCAGGATTCCGCTGACGCAGCCCTGCGGCGTAACGATTCTCGTCGATTGAATATACATAATTTTCTCCCTTCTAAAACACCGTTCTCTATTTTTCAGCGTTTTTGATCAAGCCCTGCTTCATGGCTTCCGCCACGTCGTAATAGTCGATGAGTTCGACATGATTTTCTGCAACGAATGCTTTCATCAGCGGCGAAGTGACGAATTCCAGATCCTTGCACCGCTCGATCGACAACGAGGTCTGGCTGAACAGGTCGGCGTCGACATATCCCGGATGCCCCCCAGCCAGAACATACTCGTGTTTTAAAAGCTCGTCTTTATATTTCAGGAATTTTCCTAACGGATCTTTTTTCAGCTGCGCTTGAGGGTCAAAGACTTTCGATACCGATGCGTTGGTTTTCTCCTCTTCCTCCTCCGGCAGTGAGAAGGTCGTAAACGCCATCTGCATAAAATCAAAGGCAAATGGCAGATCTTCATCCTCAGCAATCTTGCGCATCGCTTTAAGCATTGTTTCCGCTACAATCGAATGGCCGTTTAAATAGCCTGGTTTGCGTCCGGTCAGCGCGATAAAGCAATCGTACTGCGCTTTGATCTCCGTATAGACTTCATCGTAAGGGAATAATTCCGCGCGGCCTTCCTCACTTTGCCAGCGGGGATCATGAATCCGAATATTCGAGCGGATCAGGCGTCCGTTTTCATCGACGAGATGCGGAATTTTCTCAGCCGGTGCACAGGATGGCCCGGCAACGAGATTGAAGTCGATCCCGAAGCAGAAATCAGGTCTTTCCTTGATGAACTGCGCGGCCCACGGCGCAATTTCCATATTGGTAAACATCCCGGTGCATGTCAGGGTGAGATCGGAAGAGCACACGTCTGAACTCCAG
>NZ_CFQZWI010000133.1:0-6235 GCF_986127675.1 Holdemania sp.
ATTATAGGAGTGTCTTCCATCTTTGTCAATTCTTATTTTTCTTCTTTTCAATCCCAGCGAAGGCTGTCACGATATCCTCTTTTCCTCCCCTATCCTCGCCTTACTTTAACTGGCCTTGATTCCTTTTCCTTTTAAGACTAAGATGAATTCCATTCAACGGATATTGAATGTCTGATTCTTCAAAAAGCTCAAGTCTCTCGCAACTGATTTTCTCAATTTTTCACCATAAAAAAACTCCGGCTGAACGAAAACGTCAGGCGGAGTTTCTATGACATTCATCTAATCACGGCAGGAAGAATCGAATTCTCCTCGATAGCAATGAATTGAATTATCAGATTGAAAAATCCCAGCTAAGCCGCGATTTCTTCAGCGTCTAAAACGTCAACGCCAATCAAATCGTGATGTTTTGCTTTAGTAACCTTCACCCAGGCGAAAGTGCCCGGCTGATAGTGATGCGAGCTTTTAAATTTGATCAGCCCGTCGATGCCGTCCGGCGCGCTGTGGATGCCGCGGCCATGGTAATAGCCGGTTAATCCATCCTGATTTTCAACGAGCACTTCCAGCGTCTTGCCGATCAATGCTTCGCCGTTTTCCTGTGCAATCTGATTTTGCACTGTCATTAAGCGTTCCAGCCGTTCATCCATAATTTCCTGGGAAATCTGTCCATCCATGGTATAGGCCGGCGTATCCTCCTCGTTGGAGAAGGTGAAGGCGCCAAGCCGGTCCCAGCGCACTTCCTTGATGAAGTCGATCAACATCTGGAAGTCTTCTTCTGTTTCCTGCGGGAAACCGACGATCATCGTCGTCCGCAGCACCGGCATATCGTAATTCGCTCGAATCAGCTTGACAGTCCGCAGAATGCTTTCCACGCTGCCGCGGCGGTTCATCAGCTTCAGCATTTTATCGCTGCCATGTTGAACTGGAATGTCGAAATATGGAATAACCTTTTTTAGATCCTTGATCCCAGTGACAAACTCATCGTCAATCTCATCCGGATACAGATAAAGAACACGAATCCAATGCAATCCGTCGATCGCATTCAGTTCTGTCAGCAGATCCCAGATCCGCCGGCGGCCATACAAATCGGTTCCATAACGGGAAGTATCCTGCGCGATGACAACGAGTTCCTTCACCCCTTCCGAAGCCAGCTGCTTCGCTTCGGCAACCAGATCCTCAATCGGAAAAGAAACATAACCGCCCCGGATTCCTGGAATTGCACAATAGGAGCAGCGGTTGTCGCAGCCCTCGGCGATTTTCAGATAAGCTGTCCACGGCTTGGTCGAAACCAACCGGGTGTTTTTTCCATAGCCATCCAGCACCTTTTCGCCCAAGACCTGGGTCAGAATCTGTCCCATCTTTGGATAATCGCTGATTGTCAAAAAACAATCGACCTCCGGCATTTCCGCTTCCAGATCAGCTTTGTAGCGCTGAGCCAGACAGCCGGCTACGATCAGTTTCCGGCAATTCTCATTCTTATATTCTGCCATTTCCAGGATCGTATTGATCGCTTCCTCCTTGGCCGGCTCAATAAATCCGCAGGTATTGACGATAATCGCTTCCGCTTCGTGAACGTCGCTGACAATTTCATGTCCGGACTGCCGCAGCAGGCCCATCATTCGCTCACTGTCGACTAAGTTCTTGCAGCAGCCTAAAGATACTACACCTATTTTCATATTCAATTCCTTTCTTTTCGTATATTTTTTCTTGATAGAGATCGCTGACATTATAACACAAAAGCCCGGAATTGCCATTTCCAGATTGTACCCGAAACCGCGATCTCCAACGGGATATCCGTTAAAGCTCTGGCCTTCTTTTTCTGTTGAACCTTTCCTTTCCAATCAGAATGGAAATTGTCCATGCTTCATCATTCTGATATAATCAAGTTTAGAATGGAGCGTGATTCCATGCGTAAAATTTACAATAAGCTTGTCCGCGACCGCATTCCGGCGATCATTCAATCCGAATACCGCGATTGCCAGACGCGGCGTTTAACGCCAGCGGAATATCAAACCGAACTCAAAGCCAAGCTGGTCGAGGAAGCCCGGGAAGTTCAGGAAGCCTCCGATCGAGAAGCGTTCATTGAAGAATTGGCCGATCTGAGCGAAGTCCTGGACGCGATAATGGATTTCTTTGAAATTGACGCGACTGAAATTCAAGCCGTTAAAGACGCGAAGGCGCAGACCCGCGGCCGTTTTAAAGACCGGATTTTCTTAGAGTTTACCGAGGATGAAGATGAACCTTCAGCATGAAAATGAACGTTTCTTTCGCAGGCTAAATCGTTCATCCTCAACATCTGATATAAACAAAAACGGCCTTTCAGCCGTTGTTTTTAAAATGGTCGGGATGACAGGATTTGAACCTGCGACCCCTTCGTCCCGAACGAAGTGCACTACCAAGCTGTGCTACATCCCGATACCTTTTATATTATATGCTAATTTCAAATTTTTGCAAGACTTTTTTCTAGGTTCTGGTAAAAAGTTCGTTTTCTGTCATTTTTTAGCCTGTGCTCAACAAAAAGCATCCGCTTATATCCAATGTTTTAAAACCAGCTGAGAAATGGGAATTTCCAGCTGTCCGATTTGTGTTTTTTCAAAGCTGCCATGACAATCCGCACCGGAAGTCATCATCAGATCCCGCTCGCGGCAATAATTTACGCAGATCTGCGTTGTATCAGGATCCTGCGCCGGGTACCAGCATTCGATCCCATCCAGTCCCTCCGCCATGACCGCGGCCAAGACTTCCGACAGCTTAGTTGCCGGAATCACCTTACCGGGATGGGCCAGAATCGCTTTTCCTTTCGCGGCATGAATCTGCCGGACAACCTCTCTGACCGGCGGAAAGCCGACGCAGCAATAATCATGATGATAGCGGGCATACATCAAAAAGCCCTGCTTAAAATCGGCGACGAGATCTTTCGCCGCAAAGTAATGCAGCGCCTTCCAGCCGCCTAAGCGCCGGTCATAGGAAAACTGACGATATTCATCAAGACTGACCGGCTCCCCGGCATGTTCCATTTTTTCGATCAACAACTCGTTCACCCGTTCCAGCCGCAGCCGATTCGCTTCCACAAACGCCTGAAACTGCCCATTCTCCAAATCGACGCCGTAGCCCAGAATGTGAAAATTGATTCCGAAGTCCTGGGCGTCCAGCTCAACCCCGGACAGACACCGAATTCCGGTTCCCCGCGTCTTTTGAAGACACTCCCGGCTTCCCGACAACTGGTTATGATCCGTGACGGCAATCAGGCCGACCTGCCGGATTCGGGCTTGTTCAACGATTTCATCCACGGACATCGTTCCGTCGGAATACCACGAATGAATATGCAGATCAGCGTACATCGTTACTCCTCTCTTTCCGCAGTTCATCTACTGAAAATCATGGTTCTGCCTGACGTCCTTTTCTGCCTGATGGCCGACGTTTTGATTCTTTCCTTATCAACGAAGACGGACAGGCCGGACAGTCTGAAACGCAAAAAACAGCCCGAGTCCTTCCCGGAGCTGTATTTCTATTTTATTTTTTCGCGAGGTGCTGAATCAGCGCGTCCATCGCCATCACATAGCCATAATCCCCGAAACCGCACAGCTGACCGAGACAAGCCGGCGCTGTTTTCGATTCATGACGAAAGCTCTCGCGCGCATGGACGTTGGAAAAATGAACCTCTACGGCCGGAATCGGCGCAATGCTTTTGATTGCGTCATGCAGCGCGTAGCTGGTGTGCGTATAAGCGCCTGGATTGATGATCAGCCCGTCCATATGCTCGAAATAACACCGCTGGATCGCATTGATCATCTCGCCCTCGATATTGCTTTGAAAAACCTCAACCTCGATCCCGCGCTGCTTAGCTTCCGCGGCGATCATCGCCATGATTTCGGTATAATTGCGCGCGCCGTAAACGCCTTGTTCACGAATTCCGGTCATGTTGATATTCGGACCGTTGACCACTAAAAATTTCATTTTCTCCCCCCTCACTTGTCAAAGCATTTCCGCCGCTGCGTCGACTGGCGGAACAACCGTTTCATTTCCTCGGTGTCTTCATTTTCCAGCACGCTGCGGAAATGGGCCAGCTCCGCAGCGAACTCGTCGATTTCACGGACAAGATTCGCCTTGTTCATTAAAAACAATTCCGTCCATAACGATTCGTTAATCTTCGCGATCCGCGTCAGATCGCGGAAGGAATCGCCGGTATAGTCCACCAGATGCGTGTTGTCGCTGGTATTCATCAGCGTCACTGCGATCACGTGCGTCAGCTGGCTGAGAAACCCGACCATTTTATCGTGTTCAGCCGGACTGAGCATGGCAATGTGCCGAAAGTTCAGCGTTTCCGCCAGCGCTTTCACCCACGCGATCCCCTCCGGCGTATTGGCGGACGTCGGCGTAATGATAAAATTCGCCGGTTCAAAGATCGAACAGTCGGCATACTGCACACCGCTGACCTCCCGGCCCGCCATCGGATGACTGGCGATGAATTCCACATCCGGACGCAATTTTTCCTGCACCTGCGCTACGATCTGTTCCTTGACGCCGGTCACATCGGTGATCCGGGTTCCCGGGGCAAAGCTGTCCTGGTATTGATCAATCCACTCCAAGAGGGCCTGCGGATACAAGCCGAACACGATACTGTCCGCCTGGCGGACCAGCGTTTCGTCAAAACCGACAGCGCCTTCGTCAATCCAGCCTTGCTTTAAAGCATAAGCGATGCTTTCCGGATTGATGTCCAGCGCGCTGACATGGAAGCCTTTGCGCTTCAATCCCTGGGCATAGCTTCCGCCCAACAAGCCCAGACCGACGATTAGAAAATGCGATTCCTCCTGCATGTTATTTCTCCTTTACTTCGATTCCCAGCGAGCGCAGATCCCGGAAAAACCCCGGATACGACTTGGCGATCACTTCTGCGCCTTCAATGGTCACCGGAGCGTCGGCCATCGTCGCGCCGATCGCCAGCGCCATCACGATCCGATGATCCTTGTGCCCGTCCAAGGTGACGCCGCCCTTCCAGGCTGTCGGTCCCTGAATCCAGACTTCACCCTCGCTTGAATGAATCGGCACCCCGACCTTGCGCAGCTCGGTTTCCATCGCTTCTATTCTATCACTTTCTTTATACCGCAGGCGAGCGGCATTGATCATTTTTGTTTCACCGCGCGCGAAGCTGGCTAGCACCATCAGAATCGGTCCGAGATCCGGGCAGTTCTGTATATCCAGTTCACAACCGGACAGGGAAGATGGATAAACGATCACTTCTTTATCCTTAACCTCTGTCCTTCCACCCATCTTACGGACAAAATCCAGGATCTGACGGTCGCCCTGACGGGAATCCGGCCGCAGGCCCTGACAATGGACCTCATGGTTAACGCATCCCAGCGCGGCATAGAAACCAAGCTGGGAATAATCGGATTCGACGGTCGTTTCACAAGCTATATACCGCTGGCCGCCGGGAATTCGCAGCGTCAGTTCGTCTTCAAAATAAGCATGAACACCGAAATCCTGAAGCATCTGCAATGTCAGCTCCACATACGAATGCGACTCAAACGGCGGTTCAATATGCAGCGTAGAATCCTCCTTGCGGCAGACCAGCGCGAACAACAGACCGGAAATGAACTGTGAGCTGATGTCGCCGCGCAGCGTGATGTCGCCCGGCTGCAGTGCACCTTCGATTTCAATCCATTCAGCGGTTTGCGAGTAATGGAATCCCTGCGCCTCAAACAGCTGTTGGTAGACTGTCTGGGGCCGCTGCAGCAGACGGTTCTGCCCGGTAAAACGCACCCGCTTGCCGGTCAGCGAAAAAATCGGGATAAAAAAGCGCAGCGTGGAGCCGGATTCCTTGCAGAAAATTTCCTCGCTTTGCAGCTGATTAAAATCAGGAATGCCCTGCACCCGCACGTCGCTGCCTTCCAGTTCAATGTGCGCGCCCAGCTTGCGCATTCCCTCGATCGTCGTCAGGATATCGTCGGAATAATCGACGTGATGAATCAGACTTTCACCTTGGGCCAAAGCGGCGCAGATGATCGCCCGGTGGGCCATCGACTTGCTCGGCGGAATCGCCACCGTCGTTCGGGTGCAGCGTCCCGGGATGATCGTCGCCTGCATTACAGTGATCTCCCAACCACCTGAGCAATCGCGCGGCCCTTTTCGATCAGGGAGGCGAACTTCGCCGGCTTCAGCGACTGCGCCCCATCGCTCCACGCACATTCCGGACAGGCATGGACTTCGATGATCAGACCGTCCGCTCCGGCCGCAA
>NZ_CFQZWI010000134.1:0-6113 GCF_986127675.1 Holdemania sp.
CGTAGTCAGCTTGGAAGGCTGAAGTTCTACCATTGAACTACATTCGCATAGTTAAGTGGTGTCCCGGAAAGGAATCGAACCTTCGACCCACTGATTAAAAGTCAGTTGCTCTACCGCCTGAGCTACCGGGACATAAACAATCCAAACTAAAAATTGGCTGGGGCACCTGGGGTCGAACCAGGGAAATGACAGAGTCAAAGTCTGTTGCCTTACCGCTTGGCTATGCCCCACTATCTTAAAAAAGAATGGTGGAGAGGGGCAGATTCGAACTGCCGAACCCGTTGGGAACTGATTTACAGTCAGCCGCGTTTAGCCACTTCGCTACCTCTCCAACTCCTGGTGCCGACTATAGGAATCGAACCTACAACCTACTGATTACAAATCAGTTGCTCTGCCAATTGAGCTAAGTCGGCAATAAAAAAATGGTGGAGGCTGAGGGGCTCGAACCCCCGACCCTCTGCTTGTAAGGCAGACGCTCTCCCAACTGAGCTAAGCCTCCATCTTTTTACTCGCTGATTACCAGCGCTTTAATAATATATCATAAGTTCCGAATCTCGTCAATAATAAAATCAGATTTTTTTACTGGGGTTTGATTGCAAAACTGAACACAATCTCCACAATTCCATGAAATCATTCTATGCTGGAAATATAATGAAGACTGCGTTACCGATACAATCCTGTTAATTACAACTGGACAAGCAATAGATGCAGCTTTGCTTTCTTTCGGAAATAAACTGGCCCATCTATTGTTAGATCATCCCTGCGCTTTGCCGCCTCTGCTCTTATTATTTTAACATAGCGCTAACCTGATAAACTATATCCCTTTATACTTCAGAACATAAAAAAAGATTCTCTTCTTAGAATAAGACACTGTTTAAGCAATAGTAACAATAGCTGGCTGCACAAAGACTAAAAGCATTATGCAGCCAGCTTCACTCTATTGAAAATTGTAATCAACACTGAACCAAGTAAAAACAAAAACGAATAAGTCTCTCAGCATGTGATCCAATTCTGAAAATCAATTTAATCTGAATCCCATTTTCTTTTTACCAAGGTTAAATCACGATTCTGGCACTTCCTCTGCCGGCTTATACGGCGTCATCCACGATTCACTGCGCTCAAGTAATTTCAGCTGAGCCTCTTCCGGCGTCATTTCCTGTTTGATTACACTTTCAGCGATTTCAATTAATCCGATCTCTGAGAGCATATCCCAGCCTCTGACGGATGGATCTTTTTCAAAGGCCACCATTGATTCTTCCTGAGATAATGAAAAAGCATGGCTGATCTGCCGCTGATTCTCATTCCTGAAACTCAAATAATACGGCACGATCTTATCGGACTCACCTTTTCCTTCTGCCTCTTCATTCTCCGGTGCCGGACGATTTTCCGGCCGATCAACCACGGTCACCGCCGGGATTTCATCGACCGTATCCATATACGCCTGTATTCCTGCTTCGCTGCGAATCAAACGCAGAACTTCATTCGCAGCGGACGGATATTTTGTTTCTTCAGATAACAAATACCCCTTCGTTTTCGCTAAGGGCGAAAGTGACTGTTCTTTCCAGGTAGGCATCGGTGAGAAATAAAAATCCTGCTGCTCAATATCCTCCTGTTGATTATAGTACATCCACGTTCCAACTAACGAAAATGGTGAAATAAGTTTTTCCAGATACACATCATACAACCACCCTCCCTCAAAAGCGCGGTCATTCTCTGACCGGTAAGGAAGAATGATTTCCTCCTCCTCACCTGGATTATCCGGCGTTTTCTTATTCTCATCCCCTTCCGATGAAGCCTCTTCTGACGGTGCTTCCGTATCAGGATCAGCCATCAACACGCCTGCCTCTTCTGTGTCCAGTTCCTCATCCGCAGCAGTTTCCGCCGCTTCCTCCCCGCTCGCTTCCTGAGGATTCAAATACCAGGGATATTCACCCATTGCCCTTAAAAATTTCAGTGTTTCTAAAAACTCATCCGTCTCCATTCCGGGACGGAGCGCCTCATAAGTTGCAAAAAAACGAAACTGATCAGCGCTGAAAAACACCATTGAAGCCCATAATTCAGAGAGAGCAAATGGGAAAACTGCGGTTACCGCCCGATCATGATAGATTCGCTCGATTCCTCCCCATTCCTCTGCCAGAGCCATTAACTCCTCAAAACTGTCAAACGCATCGACCAAGCCATCGCCATTTTCATCAGTACTATCATATCCCATTTCATTAAGCATCGTAACATTGGTAGAAAACACCAATCCGTAATAACTCATAGGCACATAGCGCAGACCTTCCAAATTTAGAAGCTCGCCAAACTGCTGTGGTACATGTTCCTGAATCATCACTTCCAGATCCGGCTGAACCGGCATAAAATTATTAAGAATCTGCGCTGCATCATTACTCCACAATAACGCAATATCCGTCTTATAGCCCAACCATGTCGCCGCATCGAAGTTCTGCACGACGATCGGCTCGATCACACCGGTCTGCTCGGGATGTTCTGCATCCCAAAGATTGATCAAAGCCTGACCATAAGCTTCGTTTTCCACCATCACTCTGATCCGGGCTCCGTCCTCTATTTGATAGCGCTGATTTTCTTCATCATAACAAACGATGCCATTTTCAGCAACACACGGTTTTTCTTTCGCACATCCCCCCAGCATAAGCATTACCCCCATGCTGATCAATAACAGTTTCCGCATTCATTTCACCTCAATGTCCAATTCAACCGCTATCATGGTAACAGACTTCCAACAGATTGACAAATTTATTTTCAGATTCCGATTTGCATTTTTCCTGAAAAAGCTGAAATTCTGTCAATCACTCGATTTTTCATGATAAAATGAATTAGGTCTTTAGTCACTTACAAAAGGAGTATTTCATGAGTTATCTATTAAAATTACAGAAAGCCCTGCAGCATCAGCGTCATTTACACGATTATCCATATAATTATACCCTTCCCGATCTTTTTGATAGTCTGGATTTAAAATGTCCTTCAAAATATAAATTACCCTCTGGCGAAATTTGCGTCAATCCTTATCAATTCTTTGATGAGTTGATCAATTCGCTTCGCAAGGATCATGCCGATCCCATTTGCCAACCTTATTATAAGAATCATTCAATCGCCAGCGTCGGCGCTCATGGGAATTGGATCCGGCAAAGCTGTGTGTATTCCTGCATGATCCGTACCTCCAGCAGCTGGGATCATGACCGCAGCGGATTTCTGGAAAGTGTAAATTTATATGGCCTGAAAGAAACCGGAACTTTTGTTAAAACGTTAGCTCTGCTTCCGTTATTAAAAAAAATGGGAGTCGATACGTTATACCTGCTTCCGATCAGTCAGTATTCGACCAAAAACAAAAAGGGAGATTTGGGCTCACCTTATGGCGTAAGTAATTTTTTCAAGTTAGATCCGAATTTAAAAGACCCCATGACCGGCGATGAATTGAGTGTCGAGGATGAATTCAAGGCGCTTGTGGAAGCTTGCCATTGCCAGGATATCAAAGTAATCATCGACTTGATCCCACGTACAAATTCAGTGAATTCCGATCTGATCGCCGAACATCCCGACTGGTTTTACTGGATTAACGTCGATCAATTAGACACTTACAAACCGCCGTTTGTTCCCGGCGTCGAACCTGGCAGTGTCGCTGATCCCAAATATCTGGAATTGATGTACGCCAGCAAAGAAGTTCTGGAGCATATCCGCAAATTCCAGCCGAATCCGCAAAGTCTGGATCCTGAAAAGTGGAAAACTGTCGTTGCGCGATGGAAAAAAGGAAAAGAAGAAATTCTGGATCTGGTTCAGGAAGTGTTTGGCATGACGGTCGCTCCGGCTTTCAGCGATTGCATCAATGATCCGCAGCCAGCCTGGAACGACATCACTTTTTTCCGCATGTATTTAGATCATCCGGCGTCCTCCGTTCCCTTCCTGCCGAAAACGGAGAACTTCAATCCCTATATTCTTTACGACGTCGCAAAGTCGAGTTTAAATCCCGGCAGCGTCATCAACGAGCCGTTATGGGATCTGTTAAGCCAGATCATCCCTTACTATCAGACGGAATTCGGAATTGACGGGGCACGGATTGACATGGGGCACGCGCTGCCGCTAAAGTTGGTAAAGCGAATCATTGACGCCGCCCGGGAAATCGATCCTCACTTCTGTTTTATCGCCGAGGAACTGGATACACAAAACGCGGCGGTTTCTTTGAAAAAGGGATATAATATGATTATCGGCGGAGGGTTCACTCAGGAAACGCGTCCCAAAGAAGATCAATTAAATGCTTTTGCTTACGGAGCTTCCGCTTTGCCCTGCCCGGTTTTTGCGGCAGGCGAAACGCACGATACGCCGCGGTTAAGCGCCCGCGAAGGGGGAAGACAGCTCTGCCGGATGTTAACTTTGCTTAATTTATTTATACCGAATTGTGTTCCGTTTATCAATTCAGGCCAAGAGGTTTACGAAGTCCAACCGATGAATACGGGATTGGATTGCCGGCCTGATGAACAAGACCAGCTGCCGGAAACAGACCCATTTTACCGCAAACTGGCGTTATTCGATCGTTATGCTTTCCATTATCTTGACGCGCAGCGGTGGCAGCTTCCGACGCTCCTGGAAGCGGCAACACAAATCCGACGGCGTTATCGCTCGGCGTTGACACGCAAGGCCGATCAATTCCCATTGATGTTTGAAGGGCCATGGATTCCGGCATTGGGCTTCGGCTATGCGCTTAAGCGTTCCATGATCCTGGTCATCGCTAATCATGATTTAGAAACGAGTCATCGGCATTGGATTCGTACCGGCAATCTGCCGGAGCGCTTCCAAAATGCCGTAAAGTCCGCAAAGGTCATCTTGAGTTCTGAAAATGAGAATTCCCGGATCGATCTGAATTTGGAGTTTGGCGAACAAGCGTTTTGCGCCGCTTTTCTGCCTGGGGAAGTTAAAATCGTGGAAATCACCTGTTGAATCTTTCTCCTGTTTTCTTTCACAGATCTTTGCCTAGAATCAATCACGACATCTCCCAAAGAACGGAATTCGGTAAGCATCATTCACCGGATTCCGCTTTTTATTGGAAAAAGACCGTTTTCATGTCTTAAAAAGCAAACAAAAGTAACATTCATCTACGGTCAGCTCGCTTTTGCGCCAACTTCAATCTTAGGATATTTGTCCTTTCATGCACCGCCTTTCACTTTTATTTGTATTTCCTGCGGCAGCGCATGCTATAATTAAAAAAATAAGGAGGCTTCTTCAACATGCAGAAATGTCTGGTTTTTGGATCGTTAAATCTCGATTATTTTTACTCCGTTGATCATATCTTAAATCCAAAAGAAACGCAGTCAGCCCGACAAATGCAGTGTTTCTGCGGCGGAAAGGGATTGAATCAGGCGGTTGCGCTCAGCCAGGGCGGCGCGTCAGTTTATTTTGCAGGCTGTCTGGGGCAGGCAAGCTCACTTTTAACGGACACGTTGGCGCATTATCATATTCATACCGATTTATTGCGCTTAGTTGACCAACCGGCCGGCCACGCGATAATCCAGGTAGATGATTCCGGCCAGAATGCCATTCTTGTCTATCCTGGAAGCAATTTTTCCATAACTTCAGCACAAATTGATGAAACGTTAGCTCATTTTCAAGCCGGCGATCTGCTTGTCATTCAAAATGAAATTAACCGGCTGGACGAGTTAATTCATAAAGCGCATGCTCAAGGCTTGACGATCGCGCTGAATCCTTCACCAACTCCGGCTGTTCCTGAATGGCTGCCATTAAATGAAGTGGACCTGTTATTCATCAATGAAGTTGAAGGGGCCTTCTTTTCCGGACAGAGTGAACCCGAAGCCATCCTGAACTACTTCGCTGAAACTTTCCCTGATGTGCAGATTATTCTAACCTTGGGGGAACAGGGAAGCTGTCTGCAAGCTGGGCGCAAACGATTGACTTTGCCTTGTTGTCCGGTTGAAGTTGTGGATACTGTCGGCGCCGGCGATACTTTTACAGGATTCTTTCTGGCGGCTAAACTTGCTGGTCACCAAGATCTCGATTGCCTTGCAATCGCTACGGCAGCCAGTGGCTGCGCAGTTATGAGAAAAGGTGCTTCGGCTTCGATTCCAACCTTATCTGAAGCACAA
>NZ_CFQZWI010000135.1:0-6069 GCF_986127675.1 Holdemania sp.
TTCCGATCTTCTTCGCCGGGATCGGCGGACTGGTCGGCCAGGTCATGTGGAATTTGTCGTATGCCCTAAACCTGCCGCTGAACCGGGTTGCCGCAAAATATGCGGAAGCCGGGGATACCCGCAAAATGATCGTTCCAAACGTCTTCATGGGTCAGGCAATCGGTTTCTTATGCCGTTTTGTTCCGGCGGTGCTCGTTCTGACGTCGATGACCGCAGCTTCCGGCCAGGCTGATTTCGCAACGCTGATTCCGGGCTGGGTCACCACCGCACTGAGCATTTTCGGCGGCATGATGGCTTCGTTGGGAATGGGCATCATCTTATCGTTCTTATTAAAGAAGAAATATCACATCGTCATCTTCTTAGCCGGATTCATTCTCGTCACTTATTTCGGTTTAAGCACGATGGCGGTCGCGGTTGTCGCGATCATCACCGCGGTTCTCTACTATGTCGCAGCCTCCTCGTTGGCTGATCGGAAAGGAGCTTAATCATGGCTAAGAAAATCAGTGAAAAAACATTAAAGAAATCCTTCCGGACGTGGTTTTTCTGGAACGGCTGTTCCCAGCAGGCAGAATCAATGCTGGGCATGGCGTTCGGTCAGGCGATGGCCCCGGTCATTGAAGAATTATACGACACGAAAGAAGAACGGGCAGCTGCGCTGCAGCGTCATATCACATTGTTCAATACTGAAGCACAGGTCGGTTCCATCTGCAACGGCATCGTCTGCGGTCTGGAAGAGGCCAATGCCAATGGTCAGTGTACTCCGGAACTCATCAGCAGCGTCAAAGTTGCCTTGATCGGCCCGACATCCGCCATCGGCGATTCGCTGTGGGTTGCGACGATCATCCCGATCCTGCTGACAATCTGCCTGTCGATCTCTCAGGCTTCCGCCAATATGCTTTGGCTGGGACCGGTCATCTACATGCTTGTCTATCCGATCGGCACCTGCGCGCTGAGCTGGTTTCTGTTCAAGCTGGGCTATAAGTCCGGACTGGAAGGGATGCAGACGTTTATGGCGACAGGCCGGCTGAATTTACTGACGGACACGATGACCGTGCTGGGCCTGATCGTCGTCGGCGCCCTGACCGCTTCCTTCGTTTCCTGCACGCTGCCGATTCAGATCGTCAAAGACGTTTATGACGCCACGACCAACACGATCCTGGAAAGCCAGGTGCTGTTCAACGCCGATTCCGTACTGAACTCCATCTTCCCGCAGATCCTGCCGCTGGGCCTGACATTAGGCGTCTATGGTTTGTATGCGAAGAAGAAATGGTCGCCGTTGAAATTGATGGGGCTGATCCTTGTTCTGGCGTGTGTCCTGACCTTCATCGGTTATGCCACCGGTTTCTACGCGTAAATCCGTAAACTGAATTCATCCATCCTCTTTTGGACAGATGAGGAAACACTCTCAGCGCTGCTTCACTCACAGCGCTGAGTTTTTTTGTGGAAAAAGGACAGCGGTGACGCGCTGCCCTGATCTAATCTGTACTCTCTGTTTTAAAATGGGAAACAAGGCTGCGCGACGCTGATGTTTCGCATTCGTTTGCGAACCGCAATCTGATCGACGTTCTCAGTCGCTTTCCTCATCGGGTTGTGCAGACATTCATCCGCATTTCTTGCCTGAACAGCCTTAATGCACTTCTGGACCTCATCGAGCTGATCAGCTGGTATGCTGTACCGTCGTACACAAACTTTCTGACACAATTAGCGGAAAGCTCTTCACGATTCATGATCGGTTTGATTTTGACTTTCTGCCTGATTACCAACATTCTCTGCCGACGTTATTACGCCGGATAGATGAAGGAAAGCATTGTTTGCGGCGGCGTCCTGTAAGGTCGCAAGCAGCGCGTCCGCATAGCCGCCTAAATTTCCGATCAGTTCCTCCCTATTTATTAATTCAATTTCAAAAGGTTCCTGCGCGGTGCTTAAAATATCATAGAGAGCGTCGAGATTATTTCCATAATAATCGGGAAAGGCAAGCTGGTCTTTAAGCTGCCGATGCAGCGTCTGTTTATCCCGGCATTCGCGTCCGTCAATCAAAGCACGCTTCATTCGTTTCCCCTCACCGCTTCAAAGCTTGCGTAATGATCATCCGAATAATAGATCAGACCGTCATCGGAAAAGACAAGGCGTTCCTTTCCCCGATAACCACCTTGATAATCAATGTCGCATTCATACCAAGTCCGGCCGTGAGCGTTGGGAAGCAAACCTTCGCGGTTGCCGAAGCGGTCGCCGCCGATGGATTTGCCTTCGGCTACGTCCCACAGATTTCCTTTCGCGTTATCCCAGCCCAACGCCTGAGCTTCTTTTTTCGTGATGTAATTCTCCGGCAGATGTCCATAGGTTTCCAGATACTCCGCGACTTCCTCCTTCGTGGAATACCAGCCGTCCTCCTGAACCGTTATTGTTTCTTCCATCGGCTGGGAAGTGGCCGGCGGGATCTGCGGCACCGACGTCGAAGCACATCCCAACAAGCTCAGCATCGCCCATAACGCCAAGCCTAATTTAAATCGCAGTTTCATAAACACGCTCCTTTTTTAACATCATAAAACAAAATAGAGAAGAACGCAAAGTCCATTCTTCTCTGTTTCACGGCAAAATAAGTTATGCTTCCCCTTCCCTCCTCTTTTTATAAGGAATCCCTTGAAGTCCTCCTTTTTCCAGTGTTAAAATAGGGGCGTTGTTTGCCGCGGAAGGCAAACAAAGAAAGAGGGGATTTGTTGATGATCATCGAAGGAAATCCAAAAGAACTCGCCGCGATGGAGCAATTCCATAACGGCAATCGTCAGGCCGGGTTGGCGCTTCAGGAAGAATTCGCCGCCGCTTTCCGTGAAGAGTACAAGGAAAAGGACCATTGTCCTTGCCGGAAAGCTTGCCGCTATCATGGCAACTGCAAGGAATGCGTCGCCATTCACCGCGCCCATCAGGAACATGTGCCGAATTGCATGCGGCCGCTGATCAACAAGAAGCTTAAGCTGCTTTCCGAATTGACGGAGCACACCCTCGCCCGCGAAATCGAAGCACCGCAGGAAATTGAACGAAAAGAATTCCAGACGGTTAAATAAAGAAGATTCTTTCCACATCCCTGAGCCTTAATCTGAGCAAGCTCAGCTGGCCTGGCGAGAAACAGCCTGAAACTTCCTGCAACAGGAAATCTCAGGCTGTTTTTTTATTTCTGTTTCCAAGCTGGGGAAAATGATAAGTGAGTCGATCCAGTTACAACTGAGAATTAGAGTGGAGCTGGGCTGCGAACTCCGCCAATCCACTGCTTTCCAGAATAAATTTCAGCAGTTCCTTTTCTTCGCCGCTTCCATCACGTTCTCCACGATCTGCGGGTTCAGAAAGACCAGACTGCTGCGTTCGGCGCCGAACACCGCTTCGCCCCACACAACTTCGTCGTCTTCCGTTTGCGCTAAATCCCGAAAGTCGCGGCTGCAGAAGGTTTTTATTTCGGCCATCAGCTGGGCAGCGCAAGCTTCCCGCCGGCGGACACAGGCTTCTGCTTCCTCGCTCGGAATCAGCCAGGCGTCGGCCAGAACTCCGCCCCGGGTAATCGGGTAGTCCAAAAAGGTTTCCGGCCCCCTGTGTTTGGCCTGAAGTTTTCGTTTCTGCGGCCGGATTCTTTTCTTTTCTGGATTCACCGGCACGTCCGCTTAGCGCCGGTCATTGCGCTGAACGATATTCAAAAGACGCAGAAATTGTGTAATCGCGACCGCCAGCGCCGCAACATACGTCATCGCCGCCGCTGACAGCACTTTCTTGGTTGAGCCTACTTCCTCGCTTGTCAATAAGCCGCAGTTTTCAATCGCGGCCACTGCCCGGTGGCTGGCGTCAAATTCAGTCGGCAGTGTGACCAACTGGAACACAACGCTCAATGCAAAACAAGCCACGCCGATATACGCGATCGTGATCGCCGAGCGCCCCATATTGGAGAAAATCAATCCCATCAAAATCAACGGCGTGGACATCCGGGAACCGATATTCGTCAGCGGAATGATCGCGTTGCGAATCCTTAACGGTGCATATCCATGGGCATACTGGATCGCATGTCCAGCTTCATGCGCGGCCACACCGACCGCGGCGGTGGAAGCAGAACCATAAACTGAATCGGATAACCGGATGACATTCGTGCGGGGATCGAAATGATCGGTCAGATTTCCTGATATCCGCTCGATCCGGACATCATACAAACCGTTGGCATCCAGCACTTCCCGTGCCGCGTCATAGCCGGTCATCCCGTTGCGCGTGCGCTGCTGGCTATATGTGCGGAACGTCGAATTCACCCGGGCGCTGGCCCACATGGAAAATCCAATCGCCGCCAGAACCAGCAAATAAAAAATATCGTAAAATGCGTAGAACATAAACATTCCTCCCTATCAGGCAGGTTTATTCTACACGATTTTACGATACTTTCCACTAGACAACCGCACGGCTTTGTCAATCCCGGTGACAAACCGGGAATTTTATAACGAAACTAACCAGGAATCGTTCTTTCCATTAAAACTTGCTTATCCTTATCTAAAGCTCGATAGATCCCCGGCCAACAGGAAACAGACGCCTCCGGAATTTCCAAGGTGATCAGCGCAAAATCATCATGTCCCTGTTCCACAGTCCACGTCAAACCGTTATTCAGCTGGGCTTCCACCCGATCTACACGCGGATCCCTGCGCACGATCACTGCCATATAAATTCCGTCGTTTTCCATCCTTTGAAGATCACAGGCTTCCTCCGGATTCATCACAAGGTTGATCTTGTTTCCCTCGATTTCTTTTGTTGCAGAGGATCACGGATAGATCTGTTCCTCAACAAGGTTTCCCTGCGCATCATAGGCCCGGTAGGTTCCCTCCCATGTCGCCTCTTCAGAGTTTTCCAGTTGCTGGATCTTGATTGAAAAATCATGCTCCCATTGATCAAAAACAATTACTGGCCGGCCTTTACCGGGATCCATTTCCACCTTCATGATTTCAGGCTGGCTGCGATGGATGACAAACAACTGATTTTTCCCATCACTCAGTCCGTCGATTTGAAATGCTTCGTCAGCATCCGCATAATCATTGTGTGTGCTCCCTCCGGTCGTGATATAAAAGATACCTGCCGTCTTCTCAGCGCCATGCAGCGCATATTGATGATCGTTCGCATACAGATAATAATAACGATCCCCAATTTGAACCTCGTCGATCTTTTCAGCCGGGCTGAAATACAGTCCCCGCAGCGAATCTTCCACACATGCCTGGGGTGATAGATAATAACCGCTAATCCATCCCAACAATACAAGTGTGATCAGAATCAAGGCTATGCCTGCCACAATCTCTCTTTTCCGTTTCATTTTTTCAGCTCCCATTCCTTCAGGTCTAACGACACCCGCTGTCCGTCGATCAAGGAAAGCTCAATTACATCGGAAGCCGGCGCTGTAAAAGTAAGCATCCCTTTCGAGCCGAAGAAAGAGGTCGCTTCAAAATAAGGATAAACTGGAAGGCTGTCGTCTCCATTTTGGATAGAGAAGAAGTTCACCGACCAGCCGGAACGAGAATAGGACAGCTTATTGCGGATATGATACGTTAAGATCAACTCGCCTTCATCAGATTTCCAAAGGGCGTCCAAAGTCACGGTATGTCCGGCTAATTCAATCTTTTCATTTACGGTCGCGATCTTTTCGGCATGTTCAGGGGTCATAGGCAAAAGGTATTGAATTTCATTCCATCCTGCAGTAAGCAATAAATAAACGAAGACAATCCCGGCAATCGCCGCACAGGACATCGTGATCAGCCAGAGCCATCCTAAAAGCGGATGATGAATTCGGTTCAGTTCCCGCCCAACGGCCTGTGGATCCCCCATTCTCGCTGCCGCTTCCGCCTGCGCCTGTTCCAGGGTTAAGCCCTCTTCCTGCATCAGATCCTCAACGCTGTCCTGCAGATGAGCGCGCAATTCATCGCCGATTCTGCCGCGGTCCAGAAAGAAATGAACCTGCGCCGTTACGGCTTGGACATAAGTCTCAATCGGATTCATGATCCGCTGCCCTGAAACGAAAGCACCTGATTGACTGCGGAAGAAAAGCTTTCCCACTGTTCCTGC
>NZ_CFQZWI010000136.1:0-6020 GCF_986127675.1 Holdemania sp.
ATACCTATTGCGCTTTTTTGCGAAAAGCCCCGCTATTTCTTCATTTTTCATCATTTCATCACAATTAAGCCCGCAGTTTCTCCAATAAAAAAGGAGCGTCTGCTCCTCATGCGTCCTCTGTCAGTTTACATTTCAGCTTGTTCAGAATTTTCTTTTCCAGCCGCGACACCTGAACCTGCGAGATTCCCATTTTTTTAGCGATCGCTTCCTGATTATATTCCAATTCATAGCGCAGGTATATCAGATACTGTTCGCGCTGTTCCAGATGCCCGATCTCCTTTTTCAGCGCCAGCTTCATCGGCACATCTTCGCCATGCCGGTCTTCGACCTTGTCTTCCAGCTTAATCGTCGAACCGTCTTTTTGATAAAACGCCTCGTCCATTGAAGCCAGAAACTGATTCGCTTCCATCGCTAACATGACGTCGTTTTCCTCCACGTCTAAATCCTCGCCGATCTCCCGGTATGTCGGTTCCCGCTGCAGCTTCTGCGCCAGCCGTTCGCGGCTTTTCTGAACCTGCAGGTAACGTTCTTTCAGCGATCGGGAAATTTTCATCTGGCCTTCGTCGCGGAAATAGCGCTTGATCTCGCCGAGAATAATCGGCACGGCATAGGTTGAGAACATCACATTATAGCTGGTATCGAAGTTGTTGATCGCCTTCATTAAGCCCAGGCATCCGATTTGAAACAAGTCCTGGGCCGAGGAGTGCGTCTTGAAGCGGTTGACGATCGACCAGACCAGTCCGACGTTGCGCAGCACACACTGTTCCCGGGCCTGTTCGTCGCCCTGCTGGGCCTGATGCAGAAGATCGAAGAATTCCTGCTGATCATTCATGAAATTGGAGCTGCTTGACAAGCCGGACGGTTGTGCCTTCGCCAGGATGAGAACAGATTTCAAATTCGTCGGAGAAGCTCTCCATAATTGTCATCCCCATTCCGGATCGTTCCAGATCCGCCCGCGTCGTGTATAATGGCTGACGGGCCAGCGTAATGTCTTCGATCCCGATGCCTGAATCCTGGACTTCGATCGTAACCCGATGGGTTTCATCATACGATACGCTGACCTGGACCTGACCTTCCTCCCGACCCTGATAACCATGAATCATACAGTTGACGACCGCTTCGGCCAGGATGGTTTTGATCTCCATGATCTCATCCACAGTCGGATTGAGCGGCATCAGAAAAGCCACGGCGCTGGTGCGGGCAAACGCCTCGTTTTCCAGCTTGGCGTCAAAGCTCAATGTCATCCGGTTCATACATGTACCTCTTTTCTATCGTTCTCCTTTTCCACCCGCATGATCTGAAAGATCCCCGACAAAGCGAACAGCCGGCGGATAGCGGGTGAGATGTTCTTTAAAATCAGCTCGCCCTGGTAGCTTTGAACCTGATTGTAGCGGGCTAATAAAAAACCGATACCGGTGCTGTCGATAAAGGTCACGTCCTTGAAATCAAATTTCACCACGGGTGCCTGGACCCGATCTATTTCACGGATTACGTCGGCCTTGATCTTGAGAATCGACAAATTGTCCAGATCCCCGCAGAAGGCGAAGATCAAAGCATCGTCCTGTTGAATGCACTTCATACTGCATCCTCCTTTCCTCTTCATTGTAATGGAAGCCCTTTTTGTTGTGGAAATATCCGCTAAAACAAGTGTTTTTACGACATTCTTTTCATAGTGCGCCGGGGTACAGGTAAATGTTTTCCAACGTAAAAAAGCCGCTGAGAAAGCAGCGGCTTCATCGGGATAGTTCATCATTTTTGCGCGTTTATCCCGGACTACGGGTCGTGTCGCGAATTGTCAGAACAACAGTTTTTTCCAGGTTTTCAAAAGAATATCAATGAAATCCAGCGGCATGATCGCCTCTTCCGCCACCAGATCCTGACCGATCTGCGTCCCATCCTCAAAATGCAGGATTACCCGGCCGACGGTTTCGCCAGCCTGAATCGGTGCTTTTTTCTTGTCCAGCACAATTTCGGTATTGATCAAGGCGGACTGAGCGCCTTGGGCGACGATGTGGCCGATCGCCTCTTTGGTGACCAGACGGACCTCGTCCGGCTTGCCGTTATCGACCTTGATCGTCGTTACCGGCGTGCCTTTTTCCATTTCGATCTGATAGCCGTAGGTGCTGAATCCATAATCCAAAAGCGCGGAAGCTTCGCTGTTGCGGACATCGCGCGTCGGCTCGCCCATCGCGACGCCGATCAGACGCAGACCGTCGCGTTTGGCCGTCACCGTGATGCAGTACATCGACTGAGTCGTGTAGCCGGTCTTCAGGCCGTCCATCCCCTGATAGGTGCGGATCAGCTTGTTCGTATTGACCAGCCAGAATTTGTTTTCCGTATCGGCCCGGATATAGTCGTCATACGTCGAGGTAAAGCGCAGGATATCGTCCTGACCTTCCTGAATCAGCGCCCGGCCGATCGCCGCCATATCCTTGGCGCAGGAGTAATGGTTATCGTCGTGCAGGCCGGTGGCATTGACGAAATGGGTTTGTTCCAAGCCCAGCTGTTCCGCTTTTTCATTCATCATTGCGGCAAAGTTCTCCTCGCTGCCGCCGACCTTTTCCGCCAGCGCGACGATCGCGTCGTTGGCGCTGGCGACCGTCGAAGCCTTATACAGGTCTTCCACCGTCATGACCTCGCCGGTTTCCAGAAAAATCTGCGACCCGCCCATCGAGGAAGCATGCGCGGAAGCCGTCACTTCGGTATCCCAGCTCAGCTTGCCGTTATGGATCGCCTCCACCACCAGAAGCAAGCTCATCATTTTGGTCATCGACGCCGGATACAGCTTCGCAGACGAATTTTTTTCATACAAAATCTGCCCAGTTTCATAGTCAATCAAGATCGCCGCTTTTGCCGACGGCGTTAAATCGACGCCCTGCGAGGTCGTCGCATGGACGGAAACGAGAAATAAGGACAGCGCAATTACGATACTGGCAAGTTTTTTCATATCGACACCTCATTAACAGTGTATGGAGAAGCGCCCAAAATATGAAAAAAGGCAGCTTGTTTTCTGCCTGATTTCTATGATTTGTTTTCTGTTGCCGGCTTGCACCAGCGATCCATCCAAGCGGTAATCTCATAAAGTCGACGTACGCGGTGGGACGGCTTGCCGATCCGGCTCAGGCCGTGGCTTTCTCCCTTAAACAGGCACATCCGGGCTTCGACGCCGTGATGCACCAGCGCGTTGTACATCTGCATGCCCTCCTGAAGCAGACAGCGGTAGTCTTCAAACGAATGGATGAACAGCGTCGGCGTTTTGGCCTTATCCGCAAACTGCAGCGGCGACTGATCCCAGACCTTCTGCACGTCGCTCCACGGGTCGGCGCCCATCTGATCATTGTCAAAGGTAAAACCGATGTCGGCGTAACAGATTAAGGAAACCCAGTTGGCGATGCTGCGCTGGCTGGCCGCGGCCGCAAAGCGGTCGGTATGGCCGATCATCCAGTTGGTCATGTAGCCGCCGTAGCTGCCGCCGGTCACGCCGATTCGTTCAGCGTCAATCGCCGGATACGCCGCCAGAACGGCGTCGGTAAAGTTCATCAGATCGTCGTAATCGATCGTTCCATACAGCCCACGCAGCTCGGCAAACGCATTGCCCTTGCCGTTGGAGCCGCGGGGATTGCAGAACATCACGAAATATCCCTCGCTGGCCCAGAACTGCATCTCATGGAAAAATACCGGGCCATAGGCAGCCTTCGGTCCGCCGTGAATATTGAGGATTGCCGGGTATTTTTGATTGGGATCATAGTCCTTCGGTCTCAGCACCCAGCCGTCAACCTGAAACTCGCCCGCCGGAATACTCAGCGGCTCCGGTTCTGCGACGTAACAATCCTTCAGCACCGCTTCGTTGAAAGCGGTCAGCGGACGCAGCTCATTTGTTTTCAGATCGAAACAAACCAGCTCCGGCAGCTTCTGCTCCAGCATCGCGATCAGCCACAGCTTTTCGTCAGTCACGGCCAGCGCATGAATGGAGCCGTCCAGCTGCATGATTGTGTGCCAGGTACCATCCGCTTTCAGACAGCGGACTTCATCGAAGGCTCCAAGTGTATGCACCATGAACAGTCCGTCCGGGCGCATCTGCGTCTGTTTTCCCGAACCGTATTGACAATCACTGCCCAACGCGCTGCCCAAGCTTTCTTCATTTTCCGCCAACAGTTCCCGTTTTCCAGTTTGGGCGTCAAGCGTGTAGAAGAACGGATTTTCAACCGCTCCATAGCGTTTCTGATCGCTCATCGCAGCCAGAATCTGCGTCTTAGACAGCCATTGAATCTCGGCAATGCTGAACTGTCCCGGCTCCAACAAGCAATGAGATTCCAGCGTGTCCAAATCAATCCGGTACAGCCCTTCCTTCGGCTGACGAATCGTGACAAACGGCGCCCCAGAAACCACTAAATGGCCATGATCCGGGCTGATAACCGCGCGGGAAACGTGAAACTGCGGCTCGCACAGCGGTTTTAATTCATCCTGAGTTTCGTCATAGAGAAACAGCCGGCTGCGCAGACCGTTGGTATAACCGGCGCCGTCCTGATAGTACGGCTGTTCGCTGACGATCTGATAATCTGTCTCCGCCCTGCGCCGCTGATGCACGGCTTCGCGATCCGCCTCGCTCATTTTCCAATAATCCGCCGCCGTCAGATCAATCTGGGCAGTCAAAACATAAAGTCCCTTTTTGACCGGAACGATCTGCCGGACTTTCAGAGGCAGCGTGAAGGCTTTGACCGCCTCCCCGCCGTCGGTACGGATCCGGTAAAACGTCGTGGATTCGGCTTCCGGCTGCGGCTTTTCACCGCGGCTGGAAATAAACAGAAGCGTCTTTTCATCGTCCCAGACAAACAGGCTCTCATTGCCGGAGGTCAGCTGTTTCGGCTGGTCATGATCGAGCACAAACAGCTGGCCGGTGTACGCATCGTTTTCAATCCGCGTCCGCACCCAGGCCGGCTGACCGGCCGGCGACAACGCCAGTGCGGAAGGAAACTGCACGCGCTGGAAATGGTCAATCGTAATTTTATTCATGCGCGTTCTCCTTTAAATAATGATCGAACCAATCGGTCATCTCGCGCAGCCGGCGCACGCGGTGATGGCGTTTGCCGATCCGGCTCAGGCCGTGGCTTTCACCTTTAAACAGGCACATCCTCGCCTCCACCCCATGATGGACGATCGCGTTGTACATCTGCATGCCCTCCTGAATCGGACAGCTGTAATCCTCAAACGAATGGATAAAGACCGTCGGCGTTTTCACTTTATCCGCAAACTGCAGCGGCGACTGATCCCAGATTTTGACCATACCCTTCCACGGATCGGCATCCATCTGATCGGTATCGAAGGTGAAGCCGCAGTCGTCCGTGCCGATCATCGACACCCAGTTGGCGATGCTGCGCTGGCTGGCCGCCGCCCTGAAGCGGTCGGTATGGCCGATGATCCAGTTGGTCATGTAGCCGCCGTAGCTGCCGCCGGTTACGCCCAAACGGCGCGTATCGATCTGCGGCACGCGGTCTAACACGGCGTCGGTAAAGGCCATCAGATCTTCATAGTCGATCTGCCCATAGCGGCCGCGCAGATCGGCAAACCGGTCACCCTTACCATCAGACCCAGTGGGATTGCAGAAAAAGACGATATAGCCCTGTGCCGCCCAAAACTGCATTTCATGGAAGAACACCTCGCCATACGCCGTTTTCGGTCCGCCATGAATATCCAGAATCGCCGGATAGGACCGCTTTTTATCAAAGTCTGCCGGCTTCAGAATCCAGCCGTCCAGCTCATAACTGCCGCGGCTGACCATGAAATGCTCCGGCTTGGCGATCTCGGTTTCCACCAACAGTTCGTCATGAAAATGCGTGAGCTGCCGGGTCGTTTTCATTTCCGGATCCCAGCTGTAAAGCTCCTGCAGCTTCTGATCCTGTAAGCCGATCAGCCACAGCTGACCCTTGACCGTTTCAATCGCCTGAATCGCTCCCGGCCAGCTTAAAACCGCTTCGCTGCCGTGTTCATCAATCAGATCGGAAGAGCACACGTCTGAACTC
>NZ_CFQZWI010000137.1:0-5941 GCF_986127675.1 Holdemania sp.
GACGCTCTTCCGATCTGCCCAATCACTCACAACCTGATCTTGAGTTCTTTGTACAACCTTGATCAGCGTCTGCCGCAGATTTTCTTCATCCAGCTGCGTGATCAGCGCCTCCACTGCGCTTTGGGCAATATAATCCGCCTGCTGCTGGGTCACGTCCGCGGCCGTCTGCTGAAAAGCCCGGCGGGAAAGAGGAATCAGAGCGGCGGCAAAAATCAGAAACACCATAAAAAGACAGATTGTCAGCAACAATGTGCTTCCCTGTTTTGACCGCATTGCGACACCCCCTTTCTCTTTAGTTAATCGTTAAACGTGTAGAACTGGATATGAAACGAACCCTGCATCTGCTTTTCTTTCTCGTTCACCGACAGAGACGTAATCGAAATGACCTGCGGCAGCTGCTGGATCTTATCCATCGCGCCGATCATCTGATCCATCGAACCAGTGACCGTGAAATCCGCTTCCACCATCAGCACGACGCTTAATGCCTGTTCGCTGCCGGGAAGCATCGCATAGGTCAGATCCGAGATCGTCAGAGAATCCCATTGTTTGATAAAATCGGCCATCGTTTCATACAGGTATTCGTCTTTCAATTCCGAATACTTCGGCGGCACGAAGCGGTCGGCCAGATTCTGCAGCTGAACCGCCAGATCCACATGATCCTGATTCAAGGCGTCCAGCATGTCGATCATCAGCTGCTGCTGCGCCAGCTCGTCTTCAATCTGAGCGCGCTCGCTGACTAAATCCTCATGTTTTTGCTGCATCGGGGTCAAAATAAACTGAATGCCAATCACGTTCAATAACATAAACGCCAGGACGACCAGTAAGATTTTCTCACGTTCAGAGAGTTTCATTCCGCGTCCACCCCTTTCAGCGTCAATGTGATCAGGAAATTGTAGTTCTTCTTGCTTTCGTTATAGGTAAAGCCGGTATAATTCACATCCGCAAACCAGTTTGTCGAACGCAGATCCTGCGCGTATTGAGATGGGGAAAGCCGGCTGCCTGCCGTACAGGTCAGCTGAACGGCCAGACCATCCTGAACCTGCAGTCCGCTGATCGCGACGTCCTTGGGACGCAGCGCCTGAATCTGCTCGAACAGCGTCTTGGAAAACTGTTCAGTCTGTTCGCTGTACTGCAGCACCTGAAGCGCGTCTTCAATCTGCTGACGGGTCAGCGTATTTTCACTCGACAGCATCAGCGCGTCGTCATACTGCTGCAGCCGCTCGGGCAGCTGCAGCTGCGCCTGCACCTGCCTGATCGCGTTGTCCTCAATCTGATTCAAAGCGAATTGCCGATAGCAAAGGATCGCAAGAAGGAAGGCGTTAACGACAAACAGCCCGAGAATCACGCGCAGGCTGCGGCGCCGTTGGTAAGCCTCGGTATAGCGCTGATGATCAATTCCCCTGAACAGGTCGTAAGGCCGCGCCAGCATCGCCAGACCATATACCGCGCAGACCTGCGAGGAAACCTCGGATGCGCTCAAGCCGCTGACTGCCGGGAAGATCTCGGTCGGCAGCCGCAGCAGCTGCGTCAGCTCGCCGGCGATTGACTCGGCGTTCTCCGGCACACCGACCCGCACCAGCTCCACGGGCGAATCGGGATTCTTAATCCGCTGGAATTGGACAAGCTGGGAAATCCGCTCGTTCATGACGGCCAGCGGCGTCTGATTGCGATCAAAGCGGAACACGTTGGAAAACATGAAGCGGCCGTTATTGAATAAAACCGACGTGCAGACTTCGTCCGAACACCACGAATAAATCGCGGTCTTTTCTTCATTTAACCGCATTCCCGCCTGGATTAACGCCAGCGTCGAGGTGATCATCCGCTGCGGCTTGAGGCCCGCCGCTTTCAGCGCTTTGCTGTAAGTATCGCCATACGACTGCGGGACGACGACCGTCAGACTTTCGCTGCCGTTTTCCGCCTGCGGCAAAATCGCGTAATCAACGGTATTTTCTGTGATGTTGCCGATCTGGCGGGCCAAATTGAAATAGAGGTTCTTTTCCAATGCCTTCGCCTTGAGTTTCGGCGTTTCGATCTGACGGTAGATCACCGCCGTGCTGTCGGCAATCACCGTTACTTTTTTGCCTTTGAGTCCCAGCTCGGAAACCATCGTTTTCGCCCATTGGGCAAAGGCTTCCTCATTCTGGATAAAGCCGTTGATCAATAAACCTTCGGGAATCGCGCAGGAATGCGTGCGCTGAACCTCCAGCGCATGTTTTTTTGCTTTTCCCCAAACCACAACGGCATGCCGCTGCATAATATGCAATAGTATCATAATGCTTCCCCCTGCTATGCGATCATCCCGTAGGAATCATAAATTGGCATGATGATGGAAATAATAACGAAGAAGATGATGATCGCCAGAATCACGATCATGATCGGCTCCATCAGCGCGACCATCTTCTGCGTCGCGTTGTCCGCTTCCGTATCGTAATAATCCGAGATTGAATTCAGCACTTCCTCCAGCGATCCGGATTCCTCGCCGACATACATCATCGAGTTCAGCAAGGGATCGAACGCTTCAGAAGCTTCAATCGAACGGGAGAGCATCTCACCCCGCCGCACCCGTTCACAGATCCAGTTCACCTTTTCGGTAAAATAGCTGTTATTTAAGACGTCGCCGGATACCTGCAGCGAATCAATGACGGAAATTCCGCTGGAATACAGCGAGGAAAACGTCCGCGCAAACCGCGAGGTCGCAACGATCCGGTTCAGCGTTCCAAACACCGGAAATTTTACTTTAATCTCATCGAAGCCCCGGCGGATTGCCGGCACTTTCAAGGCCATCCGGAAACCGAGGATCGCCACCAGCACGCCTAAGAGCAGAAACGGCCAGTAAGCGACGATGAAATTGCTCATGGAGATCAGCAGCAGCGTATTCCACGGCAGCTCCATATCCCCGACCATGCTCAAAAAGCTCGGCACAACGGAAGTCATCAGCGCAAGGATGACGGCAACGGTCACCACCAGCAGCATAATCGGATAGATTAAAGCAGAGGTGACCTTGTTGCGCAGCTTATATTCTTTGTCGTAATGCCCCGCCATGCGCTCCATGACCGAATCCAGCGTTCCGTTCATCTCTCCAGCCTGCACCAGATAGATCAACAGCGGCGGAAACGCCTGCTGACATTGCTTCATCGCCAGCGTCAGCGAAGAGCCTTTGCGCACTTCCTCGACCAGCTGAGCATACAGCTTCTTCATTTTCTTCTTATCACTTTTCTGCCGCAGCATTTCCAGGGCGTTGACTAACGGAATCCCTGAGCTTAACATCGCTGACAGCTGCTTGCACATCAGAGAAAGCTCCTGATTTTTCGGTTTTACCGTCTGGGTTTCCCATTGTGCCTTGCGGTGGGCGTTGAGACAATACAGCCCTTCGTTATTCAACAGCGAGTAGAGATGCACGACGTCTTCCGCCCGCTTCTCGCCCCGTACTTTTTTTCCTTCGTTGTTCACTGCCGTATAAAGATAGGACTCCATTCAACACACATCCTTCATTTCGGTTAGATCATTTTTATTATTATATCATCTTTAAGGATGTCTGCCCAGAATTCAGCCGTAAACTTCTAACATTTTTAAAGGAGAGAGACTATGCGTATTGACTTAAATCTGATTCAGGAGCTTCAACAGAAAAATATTGAACTGCAGCGGCGGGTGACGATGGCGCCGTACACGTCGTTTCATATCGGCGGGCCGGCGGAGTTAGTCGCACTGCCCGACACTGCTGCCAAGCTGCGGGACTGTGTGGTTTGTGCGGCGCGGGCGGAAATTCCCTACCGGATTTTAGGTCAGGCCAGCAACGTTCTGATCCCAACCGCCGGCTATCCGGGGATGATCATCCTGCTGCGGTCCAACTGGGCCGGACTGAGGCGGAAAGGCACGCTGCTGCGGGCGGACGCCGGACTCACGATCAAGCGGCTGTGCAACGGCGCGATGCAGGCGGAATTATCCGGACTGGAACGTTTGTATGGAATTCCCGGCAGCGTCGGGGGCGCGCTGCACAACAACAGCGGTGCTTTCGGCACAGAGCTTTCAGAGATTCTGGAATCCGCCCAGGTTTTAGTCGACGGTGAAGAAAAAACCTTCACCCGCGATCAGCTGCGCTTCGGCTATCGTTCCAGCCTGCTCAATGATCAAAACCATGTGTTAGTCAGCGCCGTCTTTCGTCTGACGCCGGGCCGCCGCCAGGAAATCAAAGCACTCATGGAAGAAACCATGGCCCGCCGCACCGCCAGGCAGCCGCTGGACTATCCCAGCGCCGGCAGTGTGTTTAAGCGCCCCGCCGGTCATTACGCCTCGGCCCTGATCGACCAGTGCGGCCTCAAAGGTAAACAGATCGGCGGCGCGCAGGTTTCGGAAAAACACGCCGGCTTTATCATCAACCGCAATCAGGCTTCCAGCGGCGATGTCACGGCGTTGGTCGCGCACATACAAAAGGAGGTCTTCGATCAGACCTCCGTCGTTCTGGAATGTGAAATTGAAACGCTTTAACGCGCGAATTCTTCCTTGACCTGCCGCAGCAGCTGCGGATCCGAGGCCAGCTCAACCGCGCACATCGCCAGCGCGCTGGCGCCGTTTTCCAACCCTGCGCACCCCTGCGGACTGATCGTCGCGGCCGCCATCTCGCGGGAATGACCTGTCACTTCACATCCGCAGATCTGGATATATCCGTGCAGCGCCGGACAGCGGTAGCTGACCGCGCCGATATCGCTGGAACCGCCCGGCACCTCGTCGACCGGCTGGATGTCGCTTAAGCCCAGTTCGGCATATTGTTTTTCCAGCAATTTGCACAGTGTATAATTGATTTTATTGTCTTCGTACGGACATTCGTACATGCTTGTTTTCAAGGTCGTCCCGGCCATCTGGCAAGCCCCCTCGGCGCACTCCACCGCCCGCTGCGACATCGCCTTCGCCTCCGCCATCGTCGGCGCGCGGAAATAGTATTCCAGCGACGCATAGGCCGGGATGACGTTGGCCGCTTCCCCGCCGTCCTTGACGATTCCGTGAATAAAGCTGCCCGGTTCCATAAACTGCCGCAGCATGTTGATTGCGACAAACGTATTGACCGCCGCGTCCAGCGCGCTGCGGCCTTCCTGCGGGTGGCAGGCGTGTGCGTTTTTGCCAAAGAATTCAAATTTCAGCGGCATCAGCGCGTTGGTTCTGCCGCCCAGCCGGTTTTCCGTGCCCGGATGGATCATCATCGCCGCATCAAGATCGTCGAAGCAGCCCTTCTCGGCCATCCGCACCTTGCCGCCGAAGTTTTCCTCGGCCGGCGTCCCGATTACCCGAACTTCTCCGCCCAGCTGATCGATCACCGCTTTATAAGCGCCGCCCGCCAGCACGCCGATCGCCGCGATCAGGTTGTGGCCGCAGCCGTGGCCGACCTCCGGCAGCGCATCGTATTCGCATAAAAACGCGATTTTCGGTCCCGGCTTTCCAGAATCATAGCGGCCGATGAAGCCGGTCGGAAGCAGATAGCTCCGCTCCACCGCAAACCCCAGCTGTTCCAGTTTTTCGCATAGCAGCGCCATTGATTCAAATTCCTGATCGCCCAGTTCAGGATGCTCATACATCGCCTTGACCAGCTCCATCCCTTCGTCAAGATGCTGCTTAACCCATGTCTTGCATTGTTCTTTCATACCCATTCACCTCATGGTTAAAAATTTATCATGTTCCATCCTGTTTGTCACGTCTTTCCGCTTAAATCCGATCACGATTTCGGATTTCTTTTTCTTTCCGGCAGAGAAAAAGCAGAACATCGTCTCAAAACGAACGCTCTGCTTCATTCTTATTCCACGATCTCGCCCGCCTGCGTCAGCGCCCACTTGGACACGCTCGGACCGATCAGTTCATAAATCAGGGTACCGCACAGGACAACTGCCCGCACGGTTTCCGCGTACTGCGGCACAACGGTCTGCGCGACGACGGTCAGAGATCGGAAGAGCAC
>NZ_CFQZWI010000138.1:0-5889 GCF_986127675.1 Holdemania sp.
CTTCCGATCTTTCGAAAATAATTGATCAGCGCGCATTGATAGACCGGCGTCAGCTCATCCATGCGCTGCCAAAGCTGCTGAGCAAGCGCGTTCTGGTCGCCTGGAAACCGCAGCAGATCATCGCTGATCAACTTCTGGCTGTGCTGGATTTCATTGCGCGAAAGCAAAAGTACAGCCTGCGTTACCGATTGCGGATTGCCCGAAGCCACCAATGCCTGAAAGGCATTCTCCCGGCAATACACTGAATTGTGCAGCAGAATTTGTAAAACCAGCCGCGTCAGCTCGTCTTCAAAGCCGGCGTTAAGCAAACGAAACTGTCCGATCACATATACCACATAAGCTTGCGTTACCAGGTCTTTGCGGGTTAACTGAAACGCGACTTGGACAAAACAATCGCGATATTGTTTTAAATACGCGTAAAGTGCCTCCGGCTGATGGACTTGCAGCTCGGCGGCTGCTTGTTGATAGGCGATCAGCTCGACCAGATAACGCAGCTTCCGGTTCAACAGCCGGCGATGCTGTTCCTTTTTGTCCCGGGAACAATCCTGACAGGCCAGCTGTTGTTCAATGCGTGTCAGCCATTGCCGGCGGCGCTTTTCAATGAATCGCTCCCGCACATGATTCTTGCCGATCGCGAATAAATTGAAGAGCAATATGCTGAAGCAGATGACCATATAAACAAAGACCAGCGCTTCTGCCCGAATATGAATTCTCATGGTATCCGCTCCTTACTTCGGCGCCCAGACCTGCTGCATCCGCCAGTATGCTTCTTTTAATCGTTCGTGACAGGTCACCTTGCGGCCCCATCCTTTTAACGGGATTCTGCCCATTGCAACTTCTCCCTGATATTTTGTCGTCGCACCGATCTGGATTGAGGAAATCGTCAGATTTTCGACGCCGTATTTTTCGTAGTAATCATCGTGAATCTGCATTTCGCTCGGATTGGAAAAATTCAACAGCTCCCACGGAAGCCGCAGTTCCACCGCGTGTTCCGCAAAGCAATAATCTGTCAGGGAATTAAAATCCGCAGCTTCCGGATTGCCGTTGCCGCGCTTCAAAATTCCCGTTGGATCGGTTGCCGGCATTTCCCGGACCTTGCTTAAGCCAAGTTGATAGCGGGATACATCCTGCAGAATAAGTTGGATCGGCTTAAAAACCGGACTGTCCTTAGCCGGCGGGTCCAGAAACGGATCTTCCCCATAAACCAGGGATCCAGAAACAGCGTTGAGGACTTCATAGCGTTCCTGAACCTGAATCTCGGCCTGATCTCCCCGGATCATCAGATAAAAATCAACCGGCTGATCAAAGTTCAGCGCTGTGCCAAGCACAGTGGAACTGCCGGATTTCGGCGTAATATCCAATCCCAGCGATAACCGGTCTGCGACGGGGTTATAATTTTCACCTTCGATCATCAGATACAAATACTTTTCATCATATTGCGCGTACAGCCGCAGCGCATCTGCTTCCAAAACAGGCTCCATGTCCTGCCATTCTTCCAGATCGCCATCCGGATAACTGACGCTGCGCTCCTTCCCCGGATCAAACGCCAACAGGCCGAAAAACTGTTCGTTCGTCTGAACATCGCTCCAGAATGGCGTTTTTGTCAGATCGACATGCGCCATGGTGTTCCAGGTCCGCTTGAACCATTCATCCTGCCAGCTGAATACAATCGAGCCGGCACAGCCGGAAGCCATGATATCTTCATAGCATGAAACCAGAGCTTCCGCCTGTTCTGTTTCATTCAGTCCGCCCTGACTGCGGCCCCGGCTTTCTTTTTTTGCCTGCCCCCGCGAGCTGGGAACGCCGAACTCGGCAATGACCACCGGCATCGTATGATAAGTCCGCCAGCTGTTTTAAATAAGCATAATAAGAATTTTGTTCACCCCTTTGGTCCGTGATATCCATGGCGTCGCCGATTTCATAGCGGTTCATCACGCCCAGGTAATCCGGAAAGTAGGGATAGACATGATAGGAAGCGAATTGTCCGGCCTGAAAGGCAGGCTGGACCGCAATGTGTTCGACGTTGACCGAAGCAAATTTCTCAAACATTTTCTTCATCAGATCCGGATAGTCAAAGGGATCGGTCGTCGGCCAGTTGGAAAACGCGATCATCTTCTGACAATGGAAGCGCTGATCCTCATAGCGGGCCAGCGTATCGCCGACTTGCGCCAGCATTGCTTCAAACGCGTTTGCTTCAGGCGTTGTGCTGAAATATTCTCCATGATAAGCCATATCCGGATACCGCTGGTTTGTAAACGCCACGGTTGTAGGCTCCCATTCCACCCCGAGGATATAGCCGATCACCCAGGGCGAAACATCATGATGATAAGAACCGGAACCCGTGCCATATCCCAGAGAGAACATCTGCCTGCCATGCAGGATATTGATCAAAGTTCGGGCATCTTCTAAAAAGGTTCCTAAAAAAGCCTGATCATAAGCATCCCGGTGAGAAAATTGCACATAATCATTGACCCACAGTCCGTGAATCAGATATAACGGTTCTTCCCGCCCCTGATTGTATTCATAGAACGCGTTGTAGAAATCGGAATTCAGGATTGTATAAACCCGGATCGTATTGGCGCCCATCTGCTGAATTAAATCAAACCAGCGCAGATAGGTTTCCTTATCCACCTTGTAATCCGTTGCAAAATAACCGGGAATTCCCGCACCCAGGTCAACGCCGCGAATCTCAAATGGCTCATATCCTTCCGATTCCCGGATTAAAATCTGCCGCCCCGCCGTCTTCGCTATAATCTCAGCCGGCCGCTCTGAGGTTTGCCAGTTCAACCCGTAACGGTAATCGAACCATTGGAAAGCCAGAAACAGACAAAGCAGGACGCTGACGGTAATAATAAACTTTTTCATCGGACAGCCTCCTTTTTAATGGTTGTATTTTTTATTGACGGATTCATGCGCATAATGACGCAGACTGTCGATATGTTCGTCCAGCCATGTTCCTCTTGCGATTAAATAAGCTTTCATATGCGCGACAGCTTCTTCATAGTTATGTGGATTCCGTGACAACGGACGCAGATAATTGCGGTCGATCTCATTCAGAATCGCGCCTGCCTGATCGCCGGTCTGCCAATTTTGATCCGCTTCCAACTGATGCGGACGGTCAAACGTATAACCCCAGACTTCAAAATTTCGATCAATCGCCGGGCCCAGATATTGCTGCGTTTCGTCGATGAACGTCAATAACGATTCTTCACTTAACACCGACTGCCGCAGCAGTTTATACCGCTGAATCACACGCTCAATAAAATCCTCATCCTTGCACAGCATAAAAAACCAGGTCTTATCCGGCATGGAAAAACCGTCGACAGGCAATTCGATATCCTGATAATTATCCAGCATGTTGTTGAAATCCCAGACGCAGATTCCTACCTTGCCGCCCAGACTGCGATACAAATACGTCGAATAACTGCCGGCGTCGATATTGCGGAAAAATTCGTTGATGATGAAATAATCGACAAATGAATCTACGTCCAATAATTGCCGATAGCCAAATTCCCGGGAATCGTAATCAAACGAATACAACGCTTTTTCGACTTCCCCGAGATCCCGCTCAATATAAGCTCTCAACGGTTCTGTCAGTTTTCCGATACCGGGATATTTCACGTCCATCGCCTGGCTGATGTCCAGAATATAGGTATAATCAGTAAACACGTCAAGCTGCTTCGGATCCGCATTTTCACGGTCCAGCCGCACGATATACCCGGTTTTCTGCAATTTTTCATTGATTTCTGTCACATTAATCCGATCTTTCGAGCGGCTGATTTGTTCCATCAAGAGATAGACGCCCTGATACTCATCGTCAACGAACAACTCGCAATAACGGACGTTAGGCGCATAGTCCATAATCTGTCCGGCAATGTTCATCGCAATATAATTGCGCATCAGCGTCTTGTCCAGAAACGGACCGTTCAGCACCCATTCCTGGTCCGCCGCCATGCCTAAGAGCGAACGTTTCTTCTTTTTGCTATCGTCGTTCATGGTGACGATGGAATAAGACTTTTTATCAAAATGCAAACTGGAATTGCCGCGGTAACGAATCGCTGCCAGGGTTGACAACGTCGGCTCGTCGCTCAGCCGGTTACCGTCGCTTCCATCCCAGACTGTCAGTTCCGCCAGATTCCGTTCATGACTGTGATCTTCCCCTGGAACCGCCTGCGCCCGCGTGCTTAACTTCAGTATTGGCAAATGCGTACAAAACTCCGTGGATGCGGTTCCTTCGCACACCTGGGAGGAAGCCGCAGACTGGCGGTGCTGTATAATTCGGACCTTATTTTCCGGCGTCAGCGTCTGCACCGTTAAGGCAACCGCGACGATCAGAAAACACAATCCCAGCAGGAATAATTTCCGCTTCATCGCTGAGGCCTCGGCTAACTGCTGATATCGTCATCCTGAGCGACGACATTCACATATTCAATGTGTTCAACCTGATACAGAGCGTCAGTCACACTGATCTCTTTTTTCAACGATTGCCGGTAACTGCTGCGCGGCAGTTCATAGATCAATTCCAGCGTATCCGGTGTTGTGTTTTTAACCCGCAGAATTGCTTTCTGATTAAAGTAGTTAAAAACCACGCCTTCGATCTGCCGTTCTGTTGAACGCGCACCGCGGATGATCAAAAGCATCCGGTTGTCATTTTTAATCCGGCCCAGCGCTAAAAGCACGATGAAAACAATCGCGCTGCCGATCGCACTGGTTACATAATCGCCCACGCCGCAGCCCAATCCTGCGACAATCGTCCAGAAAATGTAGACCGTATCGCGGCTGTCCTTGATCGCAGTTCTGAAGCGCACGATTGACAATGCACCGACCATCCCTAACGACAACGCGATGTTGTTGCCGATGATCGCCATGACGGTCGCCGTCAGGATTGTCAGCGTTACTAACGAAACGTTGAATTTTTTACTGTAAATCGTTCCTGTGTGCGACAGCCAGTAGGACAGATAGATCACCAGGCCGATCAGCGCGCTCATCGCAATATGTAGAAACAACGCAAACAGACTGATCTGATCCACCTGTGAAATCAGGTCGTACAAAAACTGATTCATAAACTCTCCCCTTTTCTTTTGTTGACTAAAAAACGACGGAATGGCTGATTCGCCGGGCCAGCGCATACTTGCTGACGGCCAGTTCGCTGCGATCGCAGACCTGGATCACCCGTTGAATATAGGAGGGAAGAAAGTGATTAAATTTCACCTCCAGCACCGCCTGCGCCATCGGAAAAACCGGAACCAGGCTCAGCTTTGGATCAAACAGATGGAAACATCCTTCCGTTGCCCGAATCTGATGGTCAAAAGTAATCCGGATATTGTTCTCCGAACCAATCAACGCCAGCCGCTGATATTCAACGATCGTCTTCGGCCGATAAAGCTGAACCCGGATCATTCCATAGCACTCCGCGGCAAAAGGATCGGAACATGCCAACAACGCTTCCGGATACCCCTGGATCAAAGCTTCGGCCTGGCTTCGCGTCAGCTTCATCGAGCGTTTGCGTTGGTAAGCGCCTTCCTTCTGCTTGATTTCCAGCAATGCAAAATCTCCTTGAGGATCGTAAACACGTAAGCGCAGCTTCCGCCGCCGTTCCACGCCATCCTCTTTTTCCTGAAAATCACGGTCGTTAAGCGTGTCAAAATACAGCGAACGCACCCGGTAGCCTTCTGTCCCGTTATGCGGATCGGGTTTGATCATCGCGCTGAACTGATGCTGCAGTTGGATCCGCTGACTCTGCGTGATCAGATATTTTTTCTCCTGCCGGATAACTTCTGCCATTGATTCGCCCCTCCTGTCATCCTTATATTTAAAACAGCCAAGGTTTATTATAGTCATTTACGCATTCAATTTCTACTCTCTTTTCTTAATCTTCCGAACAATTTC
>NZ_CFQZWI010000139.1:0-5772 GCF_986127675.1 Holdemania sp.
CTCTTCCGATCTCGACCAGACGCTGCTTCACGAAGATAAATCATTGTCTCAAAAAACCATAGACGCCTTCGCTAAACTGCCGCCGGAAACGGAAATTGTCGTGGCGACCGGCCGGGCGATCATACGGACTCAGCGCTATGCCGATCTGATTCACGCCCGTTCGATGATCTGCACCAATGGTTCGATCGTCTATCATCAAGGCGAGGTCATTCACCGCACGGAAATTGACAATCAGAAAGTAATCGATCTGATTCAAGTTGTCCGGAAAATCGAGCCGGTGCATATTACGCTGTTCTATCCGACGCAAGGGTATACGACCAACGAGTATTACATCAACAAAGGCGAATCGCTGCGGCTGGATCTTGATCATTTTGAAACGCATGAGATCCAGAAAATCTTCATCGTAACGTCCAATCACGCGGCAGTTGAGGCGATTGACTTTTCCAGTTATGGCATGAAAGCCGTTCCGTTAACCGAAAATCCGGACATCTTTGTCATTACAGCAGATCAGGTCAATAAAGGCAGTGCGCTGCGGGCGCTATGTGATCATCTGGGGCTGGATTTGAGCGAGGTTGTCGCCTTTGGGGATGATTACAACGATCTGGAAATGCTTCAAGAAGCGGGCTGCGGCGTCGCGATGGCCAATGCCGTTGGGGAAATCTCAGCGTCTGCCGATCAGCACACACTGAGCAATGAAGATGACGGCGTTGCCTGGTGGTTAGAAAAACACCTCGCCGATTTTCAATAACGAATACCGCCGGGATTTTCGTTAACTCTTAACGGCCCAACCAAATCTCATTCGATCAAAACAGCCGCGGCCGGATTTCTCCAGACCGCGGCTGTTTGTATTCTCAGACGCGCTGCGTCTTTATTTTGCCTGAAGCTCTTTGCGCATGGCGGAATAGCCAATCCACACCGTCCACACATAAGCGCAGGTCTTCGGAATCATCAACATTCCAATTAACGGAAGGGTATCCGCCCACAGCACAACCGGAATATAAAAGCCGAAACTGAGAATGATCGTCAGGCTCATGAAGCGAAACGCCGCGTCGTGATGCTCCTTTGTGCTTTGATAAAACAACACGATGATCAACAATCCCAGTAAAGCGAATGGGATGTTGCGGTAAATTCCCCAGGATAGCGGAGCGTTGGCGCTGGTCCAGCCATTCTGCGGGAACAGACACAGCGCGATCCGCAGCGCCGCCAACAGATAGACAATCCTGGTCAGTCCCTGCTTTCCCCTCACCTGATACCGCTGACGCCAGACATAATACAATAAAACATAGAAAATCGTCATCGTGATGGACGTGATGAATTTTCCAATTCCCAACGCGAACGTATAATTTTCCAATCCCGTCGTACACAACGCAAGCGCCCGGGGCACAAGATGGAATGCATCCCCTGCGCCTAAGGTCACCGCCATGATGCCGAACAAAACATACTGACGATGCCCGCGCCCGGCGCGGATCATGATCAGTCCGAGCGTGATCACCGTACAAAGATAAACGATGTCGAATACAGTTTCAACAATAGCCTGCATAACTTTCCCTCCTTTTATGAACATTGTTCATTATAGTCGTCAAGATCGCTTCTGTCAACACTTTTACGGCTTTTTCATCCCTTTCTTTTTTTGTTCATTTTGAGCGTCAGCGTTGACTTTCAGGCTTCTTCTTCCTATAATGAACATAGTTCATATCATGAAAGGAGGATTTCTTTGCCTAAACTCTTGCCGAATTTAAGGCAGACTTTAATCGAAAAAGCAATCGAGCTGTCGCGCACCGGCGGCTTAAGCGGATTAAAGCTGCGTGATTTAGCCCGCGAATGCAATATCGCGTTAGGCACATTGTATAACTATTATCCGACGAAAGACAGTCTGGTTCTGGACGTGGTCCAGCAGTTCTGGCAAAATTGTTTTCACCAGAAGACGTTTCCCGAGGGCGACGTTTTAGTCAAGCTGGACTGGCTTTATTCCACAATGAAGGAAAGTGTCGACGAATTCTCGGCAGAATTTCTGCATGCCGCCTCCGGGTTATCTCCTGCGGCTTTAGAAGAAGCCAAGAGCCGGGAACTGCACGCCCAGAAACATCTGACCCATCAGTTGGCCTTAGCGCTCAAGAACAGCTTTCCTGATGAAACTGACGATCAGCTCAACGAGCGGGCAGCTTTCCTGTTTTACAGCCTGCTGGGTTGTCTGGAAAACCGCGGTTACTGCTATGCTTCGCTGCGGGACTGGCTAAAAGTCGTCCTGGCGTCAGCTGAACAAACTCAAAACCAATAAAAAAGAAAGGAAATTCATTGAATGAAAAAACTGATCAATACCGCTTTTATCTATGCCCTGGCCGCCATGGCCGCCGGCGTCTTCTACCGCGAAGTTACGCGGATGCTCAATTATACAGGCCGGACTTATCTGTCGCTGGCTCATGGCCATCTGTTTCTGTTAGGCGTCTTATTTTTCCTGATCGTCGCGCTGTTAAGCAAGTTCATTGATTTCACCGAAACTGCTTCTTTCCGCAAGGCATTCATCGTTTATAACGTCGGCCTGATCTGGACTGTCGCCTTGTTCTTAGTTCACGGTTGGATGGAAGTGCAGGGAATGGCAGTCGGCGCCATGATCGCCGGGATCGCCGGTTTAGGCCATATTTTATGGGGCGTCGGGTTAGTCTGGATCCTGAATCTGATCCGTTCCCGCGCTTAATTGACACTTAAGAAGCGCTGCTCTTTCGCTTTGGCGGTGATCTTCGGCTATTCAGCTTCTCGTTCAGATTCTCCCGGAATTGAAAACAAAGCCTGATCCCGCCGGTGCGCAAAAGAGCGCACAAATTAATAAAGAACTTGACTGGAAAGTAGTCAAGTTCTTTTACTTTGGATTAGACAGCGCAATTCACCCGGAATTACATTACCAGCCGGATTTTTCCCGATTCAGCGGTTCATTCTTGTCTTTATGCCTGATTCAGGATTTCCGTCAGCGTCGTATACAGCTGGCTGACGTCGATCGGCTTGGCAATGTGGGCGTTCATTCCCGCTTCCTTGGCCCGCGCGATATCCTCAACAAACGCATTCGCTGTCATAGCCAGAATTGGCAGCGTTTTAGCGTTGGGATGATTCGAATTCCGGATAGCCTGAGTCGCTTCATAGCCATTCATAACCGGCATCTGGATATCCATCAGGACCAGATCAAAGTAATCCGCCTCAGAATTTAATATCTGATCCACCGCATCCTGACCATTGAGGGCATGTTCCACCTGCATATCTGCCATTCTTAAAATCTCCGTCGCAATTTCCATATTCAATTCGTTATCTTCAACCAATAAGACCCGCCGGCCGGAAAGATCATGCGGCGTAACTGTCTTGGGTAAGTCCAGAGCCGGTGCGGACTCGAAATTCGGACGGCGCGTTACCGCCATCAGTGTATTATAAATCGTTGAGGCAAACATCGGCTTGGAAATGAACGCGTTCGCTCCCGCTTCCCGGGCCGCCTGTTCGATCGGACTCCAATCATAAGCTGAAATGATGATAATCAACGTATCCGCCCCGACAAGCTTGCGAATCTGGCGTGTCGTTTCAATGCCGTCCATATCCGGCATCTGCCAGTCGATGAAGCAGACGTCAAATTCGTCGTCCGTTCCATGCGCATCCGCAATGACCTGCACCGCGGCTTCGCCCGTCAGAACCCACTTTGCCTGAATTCCCATTTTTTCCAACAGGATCGACGTATGGATACAGGTGTCCTGATCATCGTCGACAACCAGAACGCCCAGCGTTTCCAGCTTCTGCGTCTCAGAAACGTGCGCCGAAGCTTCCATCCGATCAAACGCCAGCTCGACGATAAACGTCGTCCCTTCGTTTTCTTTACTGAAGACCTGAATGGTTCCGCCTAAAAGCGATACCAGATTCTTCGTGATCGACATTCCCAATCCCGTTCCGCCAAACCGCTGCGAAATTGATCCATCCGCCTGTTCAAACGGCATATAGAGCTTCTGTAAAAATTTCTCGTTCATGCCGATCCCCGTATCGCTGACGGTAAAGCGCAGGCGCACCTGATTGTTGCGGAAACCGATCTGCCGGACTTCCAGGCGAATCTTTCCATTTTCCGGCGTGAACTTGACGGCGTTGGACAACAGATTCAATAAAATCTGATTCACACGCATTGCGTCGCCGATAATGACTTCTTCAGTGAAATCAACGACCGTCGCTTCAAAATTCTGATTGCGGGAACGAGCCTGAGAATCAATGATCGCGGTTATGGACTGAATCAGCTGACGGAATTCAAACGGTTCGCGGCTGATCGTCAGCTTGCCTTCTTCAATTTTTGACATATCCAGCACGTCGTTGATCAGCGAAAGGAGGTGTTTGGAAGAGAACCCGATCTTTGTCAGACAATCCTCTACCCGCCGCTGATCCTGAATGTTCGCCGCGGCGATCGTCGCCATCCCGATAATCGCATTCATCGGCGTGCGAATTTCATGGCTCATCCGCGATAAAAAGTCTTTTTTCGCATCGTTGGCTTTCTGCGCCAGAGCCAGAGCGTCGCGCAGATTCTGCTGCGCCAGAAGCGCCTCAGTCTGATCGCTGATGCTGATAATATACCGTACAACCTGATCGTCAACTAAAATTGGATAAACTTTTAATAACAGCCAGCTCTCCCGTTGTCCATGGACTTCCAGCTTGAGGTTCAGCTCAGCCTGGCTGCGGAGAACGCCGGAATGAAATAATTGATAGAGTGCGGCGCTGTCCGTTTCCGAAAGCCGCGACATAAAATTATCATAGTCTTCCAACTGTTCCTCATCCAATCCCAGAATCCGCGTGCAGTTGGGACTGATATATTCCATCAGCTTGTCCTTTAAACTATAAATAAAGAAGACGTCATCGACGTTCGTGGACAGTAAATCGAACATTTTTTCCCGATCGGCGACGTCATGAACGCGGCGGCGTTCGAGATTGCGCGTCGTTTTGATACTTAATACAATAATGAAAAGGGAAAGCAGGATCGCGGTGATGATCGCCAGCGAACTTGTTCTTTTCATCTCTTTTTCAAGCGATAAAATTTTCTGATTGGCAAACGTGATAATCGTTGTCAGCGTGTCGCTGACTTCATCGTAAATCGGATAGATATTCTCATTCAAATAATCGTTAATTTCAACGTTCGTAAGGTTGGGAACCTGTTGAAGCAAGACCGCCTGCGCCTCGATCAGCGCGTTCATTTTTTCCTGCAGGCGTTCGGTATCCGCCGCTGGCCCCAAATAATTTTCGGCAATCCGATCCAGCGACTGCTGCTGCATCGTATACCGGCTGTTCAGCAGGTCTTCTGTTTCTTCAATGGAATGGAAGCTGTCCGTCAGGAAAATACTGATGAACTGTTTCATGTCCAAAAGCCGCGAACGCATTTCGCGGGAGGAATTGGAAACTGTATATGGATGATCATAAATGCGGGAAGCCGCGGCCTCCATGTTCCGTATGGAATAAATGCAACTCAATGAAAAAATAATCGAAATGACGCAAATAACCAGCGTACTGGCCACAGTTGCTTTACTGGAAGCAAAGTTAGACTTCATCTTTTTTCTCCCTTACTTGTTTGATCAGCACCTGAGGTTCATTTTAGCCTTTTTTCTAAGTGCGATGGCCGAAAATTCTTCAATCCTATTCATTATAAATTAAAATAAGAAAAAAACAATTCCATATTGAAAAAACATCTGTTTTTACGGATATTGTTAGTTTTTAAGTGAATTGAAAAAGTAAACGCAGCCTTAAGACTAAAAGGAATTGCATTTACTT
>NZ_CFQZWI010000140.1:0-5749 GCF_986127675.1 Holdemania sp.
CCTTCCATACACGGAATTAAAAGTATATGTGAAGTTACTCAACAACTAAAAAATCAAAGGCAATCTGAAGTCCGCTTTGTAAATACAGTCAATTATACAAAAGCAGAAGTTTTCTTTGAGGATGAAATCAATGAATTGACTTCGAAGGAACGAGTCCTTAATTACTATGGTTTTATCACCTTTGAAAATGGTAAGAATATTGGATTGATTGTTAGTCCCCATACCGGTGAAATTATTGTGGAGAAAGCTTTGAAAGAAAGTCCGGAAATTATGTTTTTAATGCTAAAATAAGTAAAAACGAGATGGGGGATATAAAATGAAAGGAAAAGGATGGAAGAAGTACATTCTGATAGTTCTTATTATTTTGTTGTATGTTTTGGAATTAGGTCTTTTATGGAATTATTCTCATCGTATGTATAAAGAAATTATTGAATTTAATTCGATTTTCTTAATTGGCCCGATCCTTTTTCTCATTTGGTTATTTTTTAGTAAAGAAAAATCTCAAGCTTGGATGAAGAATGAGAAATTTGGAAGGGTTTTAGCAGTCGGACATTTATGTTTTGGAGTGCTTATTCTGTTAATCCCGTATGATCTTTCCTATCTGTATTTTATTTCTTTTGCCGTAGGATATGGGATCTATTATTATAGCTCTAAAAATCAGATTTTGAACAGGGGTAAGCGTCTGTCAGCGTGCGCTCTATGTATATTGATGACAGAACTCATTATGACTGTTACTTTTCCGCTTATAACTAATTTAAGAACTGTTGATAAAGCTGAAGAAGTTTTAATACGAATGGGATATACCGAGATTGAATATCATACGAATACTTCGCCCATTAGTATCAGTTGGGTCTTTTCTGATCCTGTACCGGAAATGAGTGAACAAGAGAAGAAAACAGATTTATACGTTTATACAGCGATTCGGCAAGGGGAAAAGCTTGGAATTCTGATCAGTCCGACAACAGGACGGATTATAGCTCAAGCGCCCATTTCTGAGAATAAAGTTTTAAATCTATTAATTCAATATTAAACTCAAAAAAACATAGAAAGAGGTTATCATGGAAGGGAAGACTAGTTTTTGGAACCGATATGGCCTGATGCTTTTGGGAATCCTGCTTTATGGAATAGATCTCGCATTGATCATTTTCGTTACACAGCGGTTGTATAAGAATATCGTAGAGGTGTCATTTGTTATGGCACTGCCTCCGATATATTTTGTGTTCTGGCTTATGCGCGGTAAAGAGGGCCGGGAAAAAAGACGCGAAGATGAGCTCAATTCCAGGCTGTCCCGATGGCTGGTGCCGCCGTTATTCTTTGCCATGGCGCTTTATATATGGGTCGAGATGCCCTATATGTTAGAATGGGGTTATAGTCTTGCCATGGGCGCTGGCACTTTATTGTATCATGCTTGTTTACGCAAACGGATTCCGGGCTGGGGACAGCGAATCTCTGAAATATATATCTGCATTTTGGTTTTAGAATTCTTTCTCATTCTTTCTTTTCCATTGATCACGGGAATGAAAACTGTAAATCAGGCGGAAGCGATCTTAACGCGGCAAGGCGATGAAGACATCCACTATACGGCCAACATTTCTCCATCTGAGCTGGAACGGATCTTTAAAGCTGACGTGCCCGAGTTGACGCGCAGTGAAAAGAAAACTGGATTTTATGTGTTTTCAGCTCTGGATCAGGGAGAAGCGGTCGGCGTGATAGTCAGTCCGGCCAGCGGCCGGATTGTCAGGCAGGCTGCGTTATCCGACAATTTAGTATTGGATCTGATGATTCATCAGTAAGGAGGACGGCATGGATACGCTTAAAACGATGGGGAAACGAATGAAACCGATTTTTGTCTTCGTGCTTTTGGAAGTCCTGCTGGCCGGCGTATTGATCGGCTGTCAGACGCAGGGCCTGGATTTGGATGGAGATCTGCGGCTGATTCTTAGTTACTGCTTTGTTTTATTTGTCGCTTTGTTTCAATGCCTGGATTGTCCGGATAGGAAAATGGATCCGAAGAAATGGAAACATGCCATCTTGGCTTTTATTGCCGTTCTGGTTTTCGCGCTGTTGTATGACCTGCGCTGGGTAGATAATTGGAATTCGGTGAGGAACTTGCTTTCTACGATAGGCACGGTAAGTACGCTGATTCTCCTTCTGATTCGTTTTATCCGTAAGCGGAAACTTTCCGTTGTCACAGGCTCGATGCTGCTGATGGCCAGCGATGGAATTGCCGCTCTGCTTCTGACCTTCCTGTAACCGGAAGGATTTTTAAGCAAATTACCTTTATTTTATTACCAGTCATGATATAATGGATTCGCATTTCAGGTGCAGGAAACTGCTTAATCGGGAACAGAGTGAATTTCTCTGACTGCCCCAGCAACCGTGAAGCGGACAAACTTCCAACAGCCACTGTATATTGATATGGGAAGGCGGAAGGGCGGATGAAGCGAAGTCGGTAGACCGGCCTTAAATGAAAGAAGTCTTGTCTTCTGGGTGAAGGATGAAAGGCTAGGCTGTGATTAGCTCTGTTTTAATCATGGAATAGTCAAACTCACTCATTCTGAATTCAGGAATGAGTTTTTATTTGGAAAGGGGGATTGGGAATGGATCAACGCTGTTGCGCTTATTCGTTTCTAAAAGAAACTTCGCGGCAATGTGATTATGAGGTTGCCAGCGATGAACTGGCGTCGCTGATCGCCCAGGCGGCGCATTCAGCCAGGCATCAGCCGGAACTGCTGAAGCTGTGCGAACTGGTCTATCATGCCAACGGCTCAATCCGGGGACGCCTGGCGATTCGGGACGAGGACTTTGAATGGCTTGATCAGCTGTATGTCCGTCTGACGCAGGAAAACGGACCACTCCGGCAATTTGTGCTGCCGGCTGGCTGCGAAGGGGCCTGCGCGCTGCATGTGCTGCGCAGCCGGTGCAAGGCGGTGCTGCGGATCGCGTACGCCATCGACCGGGAAGAAAAACCGGTACCGGCGATCCTGCTGGATTTCTGGAATCTGTTGTCCAACGTTTTCTTCCAGATGGCACTGAAGGAAAACCGGTTGGAAGGCGTGAGCGAGATTCCGTTTGCTTCCCGCAGCTACGATGTCGGTTAAACAAATCGCGCGAATCGCGATCATGGCGGCGATGATGGCCGTGGTGTTCACGATGTTTTCGCAGGTGCTGTATCTGGAAGCGATCACGCTGACGATCGCGGTGCTGGCGCTGACGTTTGAGCGGCGCGAGGTCTTCTATGGCGCGTTGGTATTTACGCTGGTGAACATGTTGGTGCAGGGTGTTTCCATCTGGACCTTCGCTTACTGCCTGATCTATCCCGTCTATGCGCTTCTGTTCGGCAGCTTGAAGCCGGTGCTGCGGCGGTATCGGTGGTCGGCGGTCGTGCTTGTCGGTCTGTGCTCGTTTGCGACGGGTCAGCTGCTCGATCTGCCGTTTATTCTGTTCTCGCCGAAAGTGACTCTGATTTACATTGTTCTGGGCTTAAAAACGTCGGTTATTCAGGGATTAGTGAGCGCGCTGGAAGCACTGTTTCTGCTTGATCCGCTGCTTGACCGGCTGGAAAAGATGGAGAGGAAATAAAAAATGAAAAAGAAATGGATTGCCGCAGCCGCGATTTTGGCTGCAATTCTGGTCTGTGTGCTGGGCTTCAACGCGCTAAAACCGAAGACGGTGGCCGGCGCAAAAACGATCAACGTTACCGTCGTTAATGAAATCGACGGCACTGAACTGTTTTCCGGAGCGATCAAAACCGATGCGGAAACCTTAGGCAAAATGCTGGAGGAGGCGCCGGAGCTGAAAGCGAAAATGGAAACAAGCACGTACGGCCGACTTTTAACCGCGCTGCTGGACGTAGAACAGGGGGATATGGCGACTGGCCCGTGGTGGCTGTACGAATCGGAAAATAACGAAGCCTGCAAGGCGGCGGGATTCTGTCCGGCCGTTGATGAAACCCCGATTCAGGATCAGGATCATTTCACATTTAAATACACGGACAGCTATTAAAACCGCGATAACCAAACTTCGTTTTTTGCAGGACGCAATTATCCCCACCGGCCGGATATCGGGTAAGAATTTGTTGGATTTTCCAGAAGCATCCGGCTTTGATCTGCGGAAAAATATGGTATAATAAAAACCATTCAGGCTGAAGAAACGAAGGTCAGGATTCATGGGGAATGTTACAAACCCAAAGCAACGTTAGGAAAATGAATGAGAAACAAGGTGCGACAGGACGGATGTCTTCGCCGGCCTTGTTTTTCTTGCCCATAGACAGTAGGAGGAATGCAGAAATGGAAATTGAAGTCATAAAACGCGACGGCCGGACGGTCCGCTTTCACAAGGAAAAAATTCAAAATGTCATTGAAAAGGGGTTTGCCAACGTCGGCACACATTGCAGCGAGGAGAACGTCAGGAAAGTCCTGAACCGGGCTTTGAATCAGATTGAGGCTGCCGATCTGCCGCAGATTGAAATCGAGAAGATTCAGGATCAGGTTGAGGAAGCTTTTGTCGAGGAAGGCTTCATTGAGGAATACAAAGCGTTTAAGAACTACCGTCAGAAGCGCGCGCTGGCCCGCGATTGTTTCTCATCCCGCCAGCACCGGCTGATGAAAACGCTGGAAAACTTCGGGATCAAGGACTCGAAGGAAGTCAATGAAAAGCGGGAGAACGCCAACATCAACGGCGACAGCGCGATGGGGATGATGCTGCAGTACGGCAGCACGCTGACCAAGGCCTATACGACCTCCTATTGTCTGGATCCGAAGGTGGCGGCCGCGCATGAAAACGGCGATATCCACATTCATGACATGGATTTCTATCCGATGGGCACGACAACCTGTCTGCAGATTCCGCTGGACAAGCTGTTTCAGGGTGGTTTCAATACCGGCCACGGTTTTCTGCGCGAGCCAAAGGACATCGCTTCTTACGCGGCGCTGGCGGCGATTGCAATCCAGTCCAATCAGAATGATCAGCACGGCGGTCAGTCGATTCCGCTGTTTGATTACTATCTGGCTCCGGGCGTCATGCATACCTTTAAGAAAAACTACCGTCAGGCGTTGACCGATTATGTCGATTACACCCAGGCGCTGGACTTGGAAACGCTGAATTTGGCGCTGAGCCAGATTGAGGGTCTAAACGATTTGCGGGCGGTGGAGCTGACCGGCGATCAGTTGCCGTTAGTCTATGAAAAAGCGTTGGCGAAAACGGAACGCGCGACATATCAGGCAATGGAAGGTCTGATCCACAATTTGAATACGATGCATTCCCGGGCTGGCGCGCAGGTTCCGTTCAGTTCGATCAACTTCGGAACGGATACGAGCGAAGCGGGCAGAATGGTTTCACGGCAGCTGCTGCTGGCCATGGAGAGCGGTCTGGGCAATCATGAAACGCCGATTTTCCCGATCCTGATCTTCAAGATTAAAGAAGGCGTCAACTACAATCCGGGTGATCCGAACTATGATCTGTTCCAGCTTTCCTGCCGCGTTTCTGCCAAGCGGATGTTCCCGAACTTCGCATTCATCGACGCGCCGTTCAATAAGCAATATTACAAGGAAGGCCGGCCGGAAACGGAAATCGCCTACATGGGCTGCCGGACGCGCGTGATCGGCAATGAGATCGATCCGGAAAACGAAGTCGTCGTCGGCCGGGGCAACCTCAGCTTCACCTCGATCAACCTGCCGCGTCTGGGCTTAAAGCATGGCGAGGTCTTGCAAGGGCAGTGCGATCTGGCGGGCTTCTATCAGGAACTGGA
>NZ_CFQZWI010000141.1:0-5529 GCF_986127675.1 Holdemania sp.
GTAAATACCCGTGGTTGGATTTTCACCAACTAGATGTATGCCATGCCCGGCACACGAAAAAAACGCAGGCCCTCGTTCACGGCGCCTGCGTCAAAACTGATCTTTATTTTGAAACAAATACTGACAAACATTTCAGTCAACCTGTCAGGAATGTTCCGAAGCACACTTTTCCTGCGGCGCAGACGCCGCAAGCGGAAGCGCAAACCAGAACACCGAGCCCTGACCGACCTGGGAGCGCACGCCGTATCGGGCCTGGTGCAGCTCCAGAATTTCCCGCACAATCGCCAGTCCGATTCCACTGCCGGCGCTGGAACGCTTATGCGTCTTATCAATCTTGTAATACCGGTCCCAGATATAGTTCAGCTTGTCTTCGCTGATCCCTTCGCCATGATCTTCCACTTCCACGCGCACCTGACCATCGACGATTGTCTGACGGATTACGATCCGTTTATCCTCCAGCGAATAGTTGATCGCGTTGTTAATGAAATTATACAAGACCTGACCTAAACGATCCGGGTCGGCGTTGACCACAACAGATTCGGTGTGTTGAAACTGAATATCAAAGCCGTCCTGTGTCGTAAACTTTTCATATCGGTGCAGCACCGTTTCGATCAACTGCGTCAGATCAAAATTCCGGACATGCAGCTCTATCTTCTTTTCCTGCAGCTTCGACAGATCCAGCAGATCGTTGACCAGATTGGAAAGCCGGTGCGCTTCGTCGATGATAACCTGAACATTTTCAGGCGTGTTTTCACCCGGCAGATCGCGCATCATTTCGCCATATCCGCTGATCATGGTCAGCGGCGTGCGCAGATCATGCGAGACGTTGGCAATCAGATCCCGGCGCATCTGATCTACTTCCTTCAGCTTGCGCGTCGTGTGATTCATCGTATCATTAAGCTGTGTGATTTCCTTATACCCCCGGCCGGTGAAGACAATATCATAATTTCCCTCCGCCATCTGCCGGGCGCTCTGATTGATGTTGACGATCGGTTTGACAATCTTGCGGGACATCAGATAGGCCAGTCCCAGCGAAGCGATGATGACGATCAGCGCGATATAGCTGAGCTGCGTGCGCAGCGTTTCCGTCGTCGCATTGACCGGGGAGATATGCGTATTGACCATAATGATCGTTTTCAGCGCGCTGTTGTCCTCAACAATTTTAAAGTAAATCAAATTCCGCGATCCTTGTTTATTCGAAAAAAGCAAACTCCCGTTGGGCAGTTCACTGACAACCTGCTCCGACTGAATATCCAGATAATCGCCGCCATTGGCCTCCGCTAACGCGATGTAATGAGCGATATCGCTGTTCTTGAGATTATAGATCTGGCAGCCCATCGTATTGGTCGTCTGAATCTGATAGATGCCGTGCAGCACGCGGATGCATGCGTCGTTCTGGCGGGCCTGCTGAGCGACAATTTCCGTAAACTTCTCGCTCTGCAGATTCGCCGCCAGCGTATTTCCGATCTTTTCAATGCCCTCGATCTTAAACCGCTGATAGAAACTGTCCAGAAAAACGACCTGAAACAGCCATAGCAGCGCTAACAGCGCGATCACAAACGCCAGAAGATATTTAACGAGCTTCCATTGCAGACTAGTTTCCGTTTTCAAAACGATAGCCTACCCCTCTGAGCGTCGTAATGTAGCGGCTGTATTCCCGCAGATTCTTACGCAGCAGCTTGATATGCGTGTCCAACGTCCGCTCATCGCCGAAAAAGTCATAGCCCCAGACATTCTGAAGCAGCTTCTCCCGCGTCAGCGCAATCCCGCGGTTTTTAACGAGATAGAATAACAGATCATATTCCTTCGGCGATAAATTCAGTTTCTCATCCTTGATCTTCACAATCCGCCCGGTGAAGTCGATCGTCAGATCGTTGATCTTGATCAGCTCTTTTTTCTCGCTCTGGGAGGTCCGCTTTAAAATCGCGTGAATCCGCATCATCAGCTCCTTCGGCGAGAACGGCTTGACAACGTAATCGTCGACGCCCAAATCGAATCCATGAATTTTATCGTATTCCTCGCCCAATGCCGACAACAGAATAACCGGTACGGTTTCATGCGTTTTGCGGATTTCCCGGCACGCTGAAAAACCGTCCAGATTCGGCATCATGATATCCATGACGATCAGATCATAGTTTTCCTTCAGCGCCTTGTCGACCGCTTCCAGACCGTCGCAGGCTTCATCCACCGCAAAGCCCTCGTATTCCGCATATTTGCGGATCATCTCGCGAATCCGCTGCTCGTCGTCGACCACCAAGATTTTGACCATTGGGATGCACCTCCTGATTTCTTTTTTATTTTACCCTGACGATGTGAATTTTAAGTGAATTTTATTCAGGTTGAATTAATGAGCTGACAAATTCCTGCCACTTCTCGTTCTTCTCGATAAAAATTGCCCCCTGACTTTGCCGCTGAGAATCATAATAGGTGATCGACAGGAATTCTTCTGAAGAGAGCGGCGCTTTCTGCAGCTGAGTCGGCAGATTCTCGTTCAGCCATTGAGACAGCCGGAGATTAAAACTTTCATAATCCAAATCGGTTTGTTGCCGGATCTGTTCGAGCTGATTGTCGTACATGCTGTAAAAATTCAGAAAGCGCACGTTATCGGCATAGGTTTTTAAAAACTGCTGGTTGACAAACGAACTGTACAGCTGAAATACCGACTGATAACGAAGCAGATCGACATTCTGTTCCGTCCGCTCGCCGTTTTCAAACGAGACCAGCGTCAGGCTTAAAAAGCAATAGGACTCGTCGGACTGACGGCAGGCGATCTGTTTTGTTTCATGCAGCAGATCGGCAAAATTCTGCTGCTGTTGTTCCTGCTGCAGCTGTGCGACCAGCTGATCGACCTCGGCTTTATCCAGACCGGCCGAAATCCCGTTGGCTTCAATCCAGTAGACCGATTGCGGATCGAGGCTGCGGTAAAGCAGCTGATATTGATCGTTGGCGCCTAACCGCGTTTCCAGCTGCGGGATTTGTTCCGGCGCGAAGTTAACGTAGAAATCAGAGTAGCCGCGGCCCTGGTAAAACCGGACGATCATATGAATTGAACCTTCGGTGTATTCGCTGTTGACATTGCTTTGAAAAACCAGCCGGATCAGCTCCGGATCGTCCAGTTTGAGCTGTAAAAGCGCCTCATGCTGACGCGATCCCAGCGTGGAGGCCGGGGCCAGCGCGACTGCGCTGACGTCTTCGATTGAAATCTGCCGCGATGCTTCCCGGCGGACCAGAATCCGCATCGGAAAACGGATCAGTGCCGCGATCGCCACGACCGCCAGAAAACTGATCAGCGTCCTGCGCAGGCTGATGAATTCGCGCCGCGCCAGATAATCGTAAAGATGATATAAAATCAACAAGATTCCGGCATATAAAACTGCCGAAACCCAGTCTTTCATGCCCAGCGTGTAGAAAATCGGCACAAACGCCGCAATCCGCACCGCTTCATGCGCGGCTTCGCTGATAAAGGAGGTCTCCGCTACCTCGACCTTGCGCCGGATAAACGCCCAGCTGCCCAACGCCGAGGCGGCAAGCAGATTGATCAGCATGATCCAGCAGCGGCTGTAACTGAACGCTGTGTGGTTGTTGTAATCCGTCACCCTGAACGACTGACGCATCCCGGAAAGACTGCTGATCAACTGATCGAAAGCGATATATGGCAGCGTATCCACTTTTCCCTCATCCTGCACAATCCGCATGGAATAAGGATTGGTCAGCGTTTCCGTCGCTTTCTGACTTGAATAGTCAACCTGGGACAGCTGATCATAATTGTAAAACTGCGTCTGGAACGTATAGTGGAACCACCCTGGCAATAACGTCAGCACCGCGACCAGCACAAACTGCACAAACCGGTTGCCGGTCAGCGACACCGCCAGGCAGCAGCACGAATACACCATCATCATGCTTAAGCCCCATAAGATCAGAAACCGGATCACGACGCCATTTTCGACGATCAGCTGCGGATTGCGCAGCAGCGTGACATGCAGCATCAGCGAAGCGATCAAAACGTTGATCAACAGAAAAATCATGCCCCCGGCCCAGTTGGACCAGTACAGCGTTTTGCGCGGGATCGGTGAGGAAAACACAAGGTCGCTTTTCTTTTTGCTGAAAAGAAAATCAAACAGCGTCACGCAGGCAGCGATCGGAAGCAGAAAACAGGCGCAGAGACTGATAATTCCCGAGATTTCGGAAAACGCGACGACCCGGGTCATTCCCGGCGTGCGGCTGAGCGAAAAACAGTTGATTAAAATTCCGGCCTGGTAGATGATCATCGCCACCAGAAGCAGTCCCTGCGCGCTGCGGAAGTTCTGCCAGAATACTTTAAAATTAAAGACGGAGCGAATCGAACTCATAGCCGTATCCCTCCATTTCATAAATAAACACTTCTTCCAGCGACAGCGGAAGCAGATCAAGGATGATCGGCTGCTTGCTGCGAAGTACGTCGGTGACCAGCTCACGGTCGCCTTTGACGATCATCGTTGCGATCGAACCGCTTTTCTTGTAATACAGCACCTTGAGCTGACGGAATTCATCGCGGTCGAACGTTTTGTCCGGCAGCGCGATCTGAACCTTGAACATCTCGGTTTTTAACGAATCAATGTCGCTTTCAAACATGATCCGGCCTTCTACAAGCAAGCCCATGTGATCGCACAGATCTTCCAGCTCCCGCAGGTTATGCGAGGTTAAAAGGACGGTTGAGCTGCGCTGCGCGACGTCCTCGGACAGCACTGATTTCACCAATGAGCGCATGACCGGATCCAGACCGTCAAACGTCTCGTCAAAGAAGAAATAATGGGCACGGGTCGACAGCGCCAGAATCAGCGCGCCCTGCCGCTTCATACCCTTGGAGAAATTCTGAATCCGCGCCTCAGTGTCGAGCTTGAAATGATCGCACAGCATCTGAAAGCGGTGGCGGTCGAAATGTTCGTACAGACTGGCGTAATAATCGGCCATCATGCGGAAATTGTAGTTGGGAAAAAAGTACAGCTCATCAGGGATGAAGACGATCTCCTTTTTAATTTTCGCGTTGTCAAACACCGCTTCCCCATTGATCTCGGCCTTGCCTTCGCTGGGCTGATACACCCCCGCCAACATCCGCAAAAACGTTGACTTCCCCGCTCCGTTGGCGCCGACCAGCCCATAGATGCTGCCCTCTTTGATAGCACAGTTCATCTGCCGGATCACGGTTTTATTCCGGAATTTCTTGCCGAGATTTTCTGCGATGATCATGCGTTTCCCTGCCTGCGCTTTACGGCAGGTTTTACCCAGCGGGAATCAAACTGTTCCGCAAACAGTTCCATCTGGATGCAATCGTACCACTGTCCGCCGATCTTCTTCGCCTGATGATAGCGTCCGCATTCTTGAAAGCCCACCTTTTTGTAACAGGCGATGGCCGGCAGATTATACGAATAGACCTCCAGATGAACGCTGTGGCAGTTTAAAAGATTAAAGCAGTAATCGCATAACAGCGCCAGCGCTTCGCTGCCGCAGCCCTGATTGTGATAGTTCCGCTCGCCGATCATAATCCCGACG
>NZ_CFQZWI010000142.1:0-5478 GCF_986127675.1 Holdemania sp.
TCTTCCGATCTGGCTGTCAATCGCGGCCAGCTTTTCCTCAAAATTAACGATCAGGGCATTGTCGTCTACCTTTTCCACAAACCGGTCGATTTCGGCCAGCGTGCTGTCGAGGGTTTCATCCTGCAGGAAGTAGCCGCGCCGAGCCTGGTTTTGAGTATAGGTCACAGCTTCGTTAAGATAGCGTTCTACATCCGCCAGCAGCGTTAGATACAGCTGGACATCCTCTTCCGTTTCCATGCGGAACTCGAGGAAGTTCTGATTTAACGCGCCGATCAGGCCTTGATTCGGCTCGAACAGAAATTGCAAAGGCGTGTATTCGTTCATCGCCGACGTTTGTTCCAGATCACGCTGCAGCAGCTGATAATTGAGCTGCTGGACGGCCGTGAGATCCTCCGGCTTGAACTTCTGTAAATTCTGCAGCGCGGCTTCGGTTTCCTGTTGATGGCGCAGTTCGTCGGCTTCGCTCAAACTGCCCAGCGTCATCGGTTTCTCACGGATGCCCAGAGCTGCGGGATCCGTCGCTGAAAAATGCAGCGTCAGGGCGTCCTGCGTCAGCTGGCGGCGGGTTTCCTCCATCAGGAATTCATCGAAAGCTTTTTGAACTTCCGTGGTTCCCGTCTGCGCTTGCGGCGCGGGACTCGCTTTTTTTGCGGAAAACAGCGCGCAGCCGCTGCCGAACAGGACCAGCGCGGATGCCGCCAGCGCCAGTCCGATTTTTTTCAGGTTCATGTTTTTCCTTCTCCTTTCGACGACGTCGGTTCGTCATCGTTAGTTTAGCATCAAAGCGGGCGGCGCATACCTGATCAGCGGCGCAGACTGACTTCGCTTAAATCCCAGACGGCGTCTGCCAGATCGCTGTAGAATTCTTTTTCATGACAGACCAGCAGCACCGTTCCCGGATATTCGGCGATCGCTTTGTGCAGCTCGTCCTTGGCGTCCTGATCGAGATGGTTGGTCGGTTCGTCCAGAAACAGCACGTTGTACGGCGTGTTCAGCAGCTTGCACAGCCGCAGCTTCGCCTGTTCCCCCCCGGACAGCACCATCACCTGACTTTCGATCTGATCGGTCGTCAAGCCGCACCGGGCTAACGCGCTGCGGATTTCATATTGGGAGTAGGCAGGATAGGTCTGCCACAGTTCCTCAATGCAGGTGCGGCGGATCGGCTCGGTGATTTCCTGTTCAAAATAGCCGATCTGTACATGCTCACCCAGCTGGACGGAACCGATGACCGGCGGGATCAGCCCCATCAGGCTTTTCATCAGCGTTGTCTTGCCCAGTCCGTTCGCGCCGGTAATCACCACTTTCTGCCCTTTTTCCAACACCCGGTTGATCGGTTTGGACAACGGCTCGTCATAGCCGATCACCAGATCGGTTGTGGAAAAGATGACCTTACCCGGGGTTTTCCCCATCTGAAAGCGGAACGTCGGCTTCGGCTTTTCCGCGCTCAGCTCAATCCGTTCCATCTTCGCCAGCTTCTTCGCACGGGAATTCGCCATGCCGCGGGTCGCAACGCGCGCCTTGTTGCGGGCGACGAAGTCCTCCATCCGGGCAATTTCCTGCTGCTGACGCTGATATGCCGCTTCCAGCGCCAGCTTGTTCTGTTCGTACAGGCGGTGGAATTCGTCGACGTTGCCGACATAGCGGGTCAGCCGGCAGTTTTCCACATGGTAGATGAGATTGACGACCTCGTTGGTAAACGGCATATCGTGAGAAATCAGGATAAACGCGTTTTCATAATTCTGCAGATAAGTTTTCAGCCAGCGGATATGCTGCTCGTCGAGATAGTTGGTCGGTTCGTCCAGAAGCAGAATGTCCGGTTTTTCCAAAAGCAGCTTCGCTAACAGAATTTTTGTGCGCTGGCCGCCTGACAATTCGCTGACATCCCGGTCCAGTCCGATCTCGCTCAGCCCCAGCGCCTGGGCGACTTCCTCAATCTTGACGTCGATCTGGTAGAAATCATGGTGTTCCAGCGTATCCTGCCATTCGCCGATCTGTTCCAGCAGCTCGTTCATCTCCTCTTCCGTGCAGTCTGCCATCTTTTCATAACCGGCCGTGATCTGTTTTTCGATATCGAATAACCCGGCAAACGCCTGCGCCAGAGCGTCATGGATCGTCATCCCCGGCTCCAATACGGCGTGCTGATCCAGATAGCCGACCTTCACGTTCTTACTCCAGGTGATTTTTCCTTCCTCCGGTTCCAGCTTGCGCGTGATGATTTTCATAAACGTGCTCTTGCCCTCGCCATTGGCTCCCAACAGCCCGACGTGTTCGCCTTTTAACAGGCGGAACGAGACGTCCTCAAAAATACTGCGGCCGCCAAAGCTGTGACTGCAGTGCTCCAGTGTTAAAATACTCATAATCTAACCCTTCCTTATTTAATTTGATACGATAACGGATTCAGTGTAACGAATGGCGGTGAGGTTGTCAATTCCAAGCGCTGATTTCAGCATTCTCTTAGGCTTCAAAATAAAAGTTTGAAGACCTTACTGAATTTCAGCGGACGCCAAACTTTTCACTTTTATTCATGTTCAGGATGATCGGTTCAAGCTCATAGTGCTGCCCCCTTCTTATCAGCTTCAGGCACGCATGACTGCATCTTTAAACTGAATTAAGGTTGTTCGCGCACCCTCATCAGGACACAGCCGGGCAAGTTCCCGCCTTATCACTTTGCCCCATCCCTTCCGGCAGGATCCTGCGTCAAAAGTTCAAGGACCCCAGATCCGATCTTTTACCGTACATTCCGAGAAAACGACATTTCCCATTGCTTGAAGCTGTTTTCAGCTTCTCATTTTGTGAAAATTTCGCAGTCAAGCCTTATAAACCACGCTTTGACGAATCCCCCTTCAATGATGATCCTTGTAATGGACACAAATCTGCCAGGTTTCTTGATCACAACACCATCCTCCTGCCCCGCAATCTGCGCCCCCGCAAGGGAAGGAAGCAAATGCAAATCTTGTGGTACATCATAAACTGCTTTTATCGGCTGCCCTTTCTTTCACTCCTAAATAAAACCCGGTAAAATCCCGGGTCAACTTTGTCAGATCATCGTTAATTAATCAATGTTTTTGAGCACGGCCAGCTGGCGCTGAAGATCGGCGATCGTCATCTGCGAGGTGCGCACCTGTTCCAGCCAGTTTTCCACATCCTGCATCTCCCGCTCTTCTTCCCGAGCCGACGCATAAGCCCGGCCAATTTCCATGTACGCCGTATTCAACATCTCTTCCGTGGCTTTTAGCTGTCGTTTCAGTTCGATCTGGCGTTTCGTCTGATCCAGCTTGTCCTTCGCCCGCTCCGTGCCCTTTTCCGCGGCCTGCGCAACGTTCTGGACAAGCTTTTCCGCCTGTTTCTTGAAATCCATTTCTGATTCCTCCCTTACCGGTTTTTAAAGGAAAGCATTTCGACAAACAACGCGATGCCTCCCAGTATACAATATGCCGCAATCAGCGTCGTCAGCACGATCGCCGAGCTTAACGGACTGATCAGAAAGCAAATTCCCGCGATCACCGAAAGCACGCCGCCCGCCATCGCCATGCCGGAACCCTCGACCCGAAAATAGTTCAGCTTCATCGCGTAATCAAGCTTATGAATTCCAATCACAATCGCGCTGACGCCCAGGAGGACGGCGAACACCGTGATAACCATTTCCGCATCGGCCCGCAAAAGCAGAACTGCGATCAACAGATCGAACAGCCCGCGGACAATCGTCAAACTTTGCCGAAACAGCGCGCTGGTTGACAGGTAATCAAGAATTTCCACGATCCCCACCAATCCGAGGATCACCGCAATCCCCCGCTCAATCCAAAGGACGACCGACTGCGGACAGAACAACAGCGCGATGCCCAGCACGACCAGCGCCGCCGCCAGCCCCAATCCCATCCGGCGCAGGGAACGTAATTTACGGTTGATTTTATTCTGCATTTCATAAAAACTTTCCTGACTGCCTGAACTAAAAATAAACATAAAACCGCCTCCGTTTTTCATTCAGCGTTATTTCTTTCTTTCATTATTCGCTTCTTTTCCCAGCTTGTCAACCTGCGCAGCCGGAAGTGCTCTCAATCTGCCAGCAGCCTGTCGATCAAATCTGCTACCCCTTCCTCACGGCAGCTTGCCAGCTGCAGCCAGCCGCGGTCTTTCAGAGTTTGGGAAGCGTTGGCGACGATATAAGGATGACCGACAATTTCCAGCATGCTCATATCGTTCTCACTGTCGCCAACCGCGTACAATTCGCTTAACTCCAGATGCAGCTTGTTTGCCAGAGCCCGCACCCCAACCGCCTTGGTCTGATGCTGATCATGGATTTCCAGCAGCTCGCTGCTGGTGCGCATCAGCTGCAGCCCCAGCGCTTCCGGATGCAGCTGATGGCGCAAACGCCGCGGAGTTTCCTCATCATGAATATCAATGAACATCAACAGTTTAACAACCGCCTGAGGATCGATCGAATCGCGCAGCACTACATGCGGATCCTTTAAAAATTCCAGATGATCGATCTGCGACTGCGGCATCGGCCGGTTGATCACAATCTCATCCAGCGTGTATGCGAAATAAGGAATCCCCAGCTGATCCATCACGTCCATGCACCGCCGGCTCCGCGCCCCGACGCACGCCAGCCGCTCAAACCGGCCGGTCGAGGGTTCTGCCAGAACACCGCCGTTGGAAGCAATATGCCAGCCTTGCCGCATTCTCAGCAAGGCGATCAAATCGTCAAACGCACAGGCGTTCTTGCCGCTGGCAAACACCAGCCGATGTCCGGCCGCCAGCCACCGCCGCAGCGCGGCTTCACTGCGGAGCGGAAGTTCCTTCATCGCTTCAATCAAGGTGTTGTCAATATCCAGAATCAACGTTTTCACCATAACCTGTTTCTCCTTTGCGCTTCGTATGAACAAGACTTGTTCGTTGGAATTATTTTACCGTTTTTTATGTAAATATGCTACACTATCCCCATAAAAGAGAGGTCTTTGCTTATGATATCCTTCTTATGTCCGGTCTGCCGTCAGCCGCTGACGCTGAAGCAGTCGGTTTATCAATGCGAAAAACGCCACAGCTATGATCTGTCGCGTTTTCATTACGTCAATTTAATCCGCTCATCGAAGAAGATCCACGGCGATAACGCGGAAATGGTCAAAGCCCGGACACGCTTCCTGCAAAGCGGTGCTTACCAGCCGCTGAAAGCGAAGTTAACCGAATTCGTTCAGGCGCTCAATCCGTCGGCGGTGCTGGATTCCGGCTGCGGCGAGGGTTACTATACCGCGCTGTGCGAAACATTGAAAGATTGCGAATGCTTCGGGATCGACTTATCCAAGGAAGCCCTGAAACAGGCAGGCCGGAGTTGTCCTTCCGTTCATTTTGCGGCGGCGTCAGTCTTTGAGCTGCCGCTGCCGGATCAGTCGATTGATGTCATCTGGTCCTGCTTTGCGCCGCTGGCAATGGCGGAGAATGCGCGCGTGCTGAAAGCTCAGGGCAAACTGATCGTCGTGAGTC
>NZ_CFQZWI010000143.1:0-5457 GCF_986127675.1 Holdemania sp.
TAATGACGGGCATGGTTTTGCCGGTCATGGCGGACGACGACGAAGACGTTTATTATTTGACGATGTGTTCCGGTTCCAATCTGACTGAGGCTCAGAAGACGGAATGTCAGAATTACGCAGCCAAGCGTAACAGCGAGCTGCAGAACGAATTGAATGAAATTAAAAAGAAGCGGAAGGAAATTGAAGCCGATCTGGCGAAGGTCGGTCAGGAAATCAAGGATTATGATTCGCAGATTTCCTCGCTGCAGGGACAGATCAACACGCTGAACGCGCAGATTACCGAAAAGGAAAATTCGATCGCGGCGCTGGAAGAACAGATTCTCCAAAAAGAAAATGAGATTAACGCGCTGCGGGAAAAGGTGGAACAGCGGTTGGTCCGTTCCCAACAGACAATGCACACGAATCAGTTTCTGGATTTCTTAATGGGGGCGGAGGATTTTGCTTCACTCCTGCGCCGGATTCAGGGCGTTAACGATATCATGAATTATGATAAGAAGTCGCTGGAAGAATTGAAGACATTGATGGATCAGCTGAACGCCGATAAGGAACAGCTGAATGTGGAAAAAGAAGAACTGGAAGTCGCGAAGACGGACGTTGAAAGCAAGAAACGCCAGGTTGTCAGCTTAAAGGCGACGGCCGAGCTGGCGCAGAAAGAATATGAAAAGCAGGCGGCTAAACTGGAAGCCGAAGGAAATCAGATTTCCGGCAGCCTGAATGAATTAAAAGGGATGATCAAGTCGCTGGGGTTGGATTCGATCGTGACCTCCAGCGGCTTCACCCGTCCGACCAGCGGCGGCCGGTTGTCCGCGGGGACCTGGCATTATGGCCTGAACGTCAATGGCGGCGTTCATCTGGGTATGGATATCGCGGCTGGGGTTGGCACGCCGATCTTTGCGGCCGGCAACGGCGTGGTGTTGGCCAGCGCTGACGGCTGTTCCAACGACGGCTATATCGGCAACTCCTGCGGCGAAGCTCAGGGCGGCAGCCGCGGCGGCGGAAATCAGGTGTACCTGTTGACGAGCATTAACGACGTCACCTATGCCGTGAAGTATCTGCATATGAGTCCGGGGACGCCGTTAAAAACCGGAACGGTCGTCAACGCCGGCGATCAGATCGGTGCGATCGGCAAGTCCGGCAATGTCACTGGCGCGCATGTGCATATCGAGGTGTTTAAGCTCGGCACGATGTCGCTGGAAAGCTATGCCAGCAGCTGGAGCGGCGATCTGGCTTTCGGCGCAGGCTGGGGCGCGGCCGGATTGAACCGGCTGTGCGCTAACGTCGGCGCGCCGTGCCGGGTTAAACCGGAAACGGTCTTCGGGTATTAAATTCGAATCTGAAGCGCGAAAGAACTAAGCTTTCGTTCACTTACTTATGAAAATTAAAATTTCCTGCTTTCCAGGAAGGATAAAACACCCGGGAGGAATGGCTGAAACGATATTCAGTCATTGTCTCCGGGTGTTCTTATTTTATTGGGAAAGTGCAGCTCAAAGGAATAAAAAAACTCTTGAATAGCTCATGACGTTCAAGCACTTCAAAGAAAAGCCTGTCGGACTTCTGAAAAAGGTTAAAAATAGGATTGGATCACGAAAACAGGGATCTTTGCGTTGTGCTTTCATTTTGCGCCAATGACTTTAACGGTTCATTGCAGTGTTTCTTCCTCAAGAACCCAGTTAAGGATCAGTTCGGTAAGTTTTCGTTTATGAAAAGGTTCAGCGGAATCGCCAAGGTAGATTTCACTGCGGCAATGATGAGAAGCAGTCCAGGTTTTTCCACACTTTTTTGGTCCTTCGATACAAACTGCGCCGATCATTCTGATAGATTTTATAAATCCATTCAGAGAGTTTAATTGTTTTCAATCAGAGCGATTTTACGAGTTCAATCAGAGAGATTAGTCATTTTCAATCAGAGAGATTTCGACTGACTTCAAAGCATTTCATAAGGGTGAACCTCAATACTGTGAATTAGGAAGCATCAAAGAAAGGATTAACATTTAATGATCGGTAACGGTCGTTCCGGTTTTCAACAGAAAATACGGCTGATATTGTCACTGAACACTTGTCCCTGTGAAGCGAGGATGATCCGATTGCGTTCTTCCCGGCTTTGAATTTCAGGTCATCCCTTTTCTATTTCTTACGATTCGCAAAAAAAGCAGGAAAAACATTGATCTCCTTCGGAACAGATCGGATAATAAAGTTAGAAAACAGGAGGTAGTTCAGAATGGCAGACGACTACAAAAAAGTTCAGGAAGAATATGAAAAAATGATGGATACGATGTTTTCCGGCAAATCCAGCGAGGAAGTCGCCGCTTCAATTCTGCAGCAGCAGGAAGCGATGATGCAGCACATGGATATGGATCAGGTCATGAAGGAAGCGATGGGCGCGGCCGCGGCGATGATGAATCAGACGGAAAGCCGGATCCAGGCCCAGACGGAAGCGATGATCCAGAATTTGAGCGCGTCCATGGCAGGCGGAGAAAATCCGCTGGCCGGGCTGACGGATTCCATGGGTGATTTTGCGGATTTGTTCGGCGGCGATCCGGAGGAGCTCACGCGGATGTTCCTGGGCGGCGACGGCGATCCGGAATATGATCTGGAATCAATCAATGAGAAGATCCAGAGTCTGCGGGTTCTGGAAAAAGAACCGGGCGTAACGCTTTCGCGCAGCCATGAAACCTTCCGCACGTTTGAAATCTTGCTTACCGCCTACATGAGCTTGAAAAATGCTCATGAAATGGACGGCTTGGCGATGGAAGAGGATCCTGAGTTTATTGATCAGATCAAGGATATGCTGCAAAGCAGCTGGGGAATCACAAATTCGGCGGAACTGACGGAGAAGCTGCGCGAGCTGACGACAGCCGGGCATCAGGCGAAATATTCACGGTATCAGGCCGCGGCGGATCCGCAGGAACTGATGGACGATCCCGAGGATGAGGATGAACTGGAATCCGTGCTGCCATGCTGGAAGCTGGCGCAGTATTTCAAGGATAAGTTGCCGGAAAATTATATTCTGGGCTGGGATTACGGCCGGGCGGCGACGGTTGTCCGCTGGGGCTATACGGTCGGTTACATCAATGAGGAAGACAGCTGGGCCTGGCTGGATCAGATCGCTGAGAAAATGATCGAAGTCTTTGATTCCTGGACGGAGTTCGGCTTGTCGTATGTCTTTGGTTCGTTGTTCTGGATCGCGGCGTTTGACGGCGAGGAAGGGATCAGCGAGCGCTTTGAGGAAGGCATCGAGCTTTTGACGGAGCTGCTGGATGAAGACGAGGACGGTCAGCCGGGCGTCTGGGCGCAGTGCGCGTGGATCGGCGAACTGACGGATTAATTCATGCTCGAACAATTCAAAGCGGCGCTGGCGGAGAATAACCGGACGCGGCTGACCTTGCTTCTCGACGAGATCGATCCGGATGAAACCGACGACGCTGGCAATACCGCACTGCATTTGGCGGCGGAGCAGGCGGATGAGAAAATGATTCAGGAATTGTTGATCCGCGGCTGCGATCCGTTCGCGGTGAATCGTTACGGCTGGACCGCGCTGCACAGTCTGGTCCGGTTCCGGGATTTTGCCGAATACCCCGGGTTGGTAACCGAATGCTGCGTCCGTCTGCTGAAAGCCGGCTGTCCGAAAGAAAAACGTGACGAATCCGGACTGACGTTTTATCAGCTGGCTGCCCAGCGCGTCAACGTCCCGATCTTTGAAGCACTGCTTCTTTTCCATCTGCATCCTGCGGCGATCGTGCTGTCCGACGGCGATACGACGCTGCATCTTGTATGCCGAAGTCTGAATCTGATTGAGTCCGCGCAAGGCGAAGCCCATGCCCGGCTGGAACAACCCTACGTGCGGATTGTGGAAATCCTGCTCGAACTGGGACAGGATCCTGAACAGAAAAATAACAGCGGTCTGACGCCGCGGCAGCTGGCCGTGCAGTTTGGCGGCAAAGCGGTAGCGGCCTTGTTAAGCGGACAGACGGAAGCCAGCGGTGGTTTGACGCTGTTTGAAGCCGCCCGCCAGAACGATCAGGACAGCCTGCGCTATTGGATCAGCCAGCCGATTGATCTGGACGCGGCGCTGGACGAGGGCGAAGAGCAGGGGATGACCGCGCTGGCGCTGGCCTGCCGGTTTCTCAACGAAGAAGCGGTAAGTCTGTTGCTGGAAGCGGGCGCTGAACCGCTGGCGTTTGAAGGTAAAGTGGAAAACTGCGCGCTTTACCAGTTTCTAACCGCTCTGAAATCCCGGACGCGGATCACGCATTCGGTAACGATCCGTTCGATCAAAAAGATGTTCCGCGGCTTAACCCGGCAGCTGACGATGCTGGATCAGCCGGTAACGGAAAAGGGCGAAACGCCGGTGCACGTGCTGTGCGGCCATATCGACGCCGGCTGGTGGGTGGAAGACCGGGAATTTCAGGAGATTCTGCTGGAAATGATGATCCCCCGCGACGTCTGGCGTCAGCGAAGCGCCGACGGCCGTCAGCCACTGCATTATCTGGCGGAACACCCATGCGCGGAAGCGGAGAACTTGATTTCCATGATTCTTGAGCGCTGCGACGTCAACGCGCAGGACAATGAAGGCAATACCGCTCTGATGATCGCCTGCGGCCGGAAGCTGATCGGCGAAACGCCGGTGGAAACGATGCTGATCCGCGCCCGCAACCGTGTCGATCCTTCCGGCGCGGCGGCGTTGGTCACCCAGCTGCTGCAAGCGCCGGACATTAATTTATCACTCGTCAATAACAAGTCGATGACGGCGTTGGACATCGCCGTGGAAAATGAATTTGAGCTGGTTGTCAATTTATTGCTGAAAAAGGAGGGAGAATGTGGCTGAACTCTTAATTAAAGCCTGCCGCACCGGCCAGAAGGGCGTAGCGCTGGCACTCTTAAAAAAACCGGACCTTGACGTTAACGAACGCGACAGGCAAGGCCGGACCGCGCTGTTTTATGCCTGCGCGCAAGCGCAGCGGGACGTCGTGATCGCCTTGTTAAAGCGGGGCGCGGACACGACGCTGGCGGATAATCACAGCGTTACGCCGCTGCATCAGGCGGCCGCCGTGGGAAACCGGGAAATCATGGGCCTGTTGTTGGAAAGCTGTCCGGCGGAGGTGAGCGACGATCAGGGCGTTACGCCGCTGATGAGTGCGATCAGTTATAAAAAAGTGGAAGCCGCCAAGTTTCTGATCAGTCAGGGCGCGAACCCGGAAACGAAGGATAATGCCGGCCACAGCGCCGCCGATTATGCCGCGGCCAACGGCTTGAAAGCGAGCGAACTGTGGGAAGCCAGCGACAGCCAGAAGGATGGTGAGGGCAACACCCCCTTGCATATCGCCTGTCTCAGCGGACAAGGCGAGCTCGTCAGGACGTTAATACAAAAGCATCCCCAATGGCTCAACGAGGTCAACGACCGTCATGAAACGCCGTTGCTTTTAGCGGCGGGAACTAATAATTTAATGATCGCCCAGCT
>NZ_CFQZWI010000144.1:0-5434 GCF_986127675.1 Holdemania sp.
CCTGCGGTATTTAAACAAACGGATAGCAAAACAGCCGGATAGCAAAACAGCCGGATAGCAAAACAGCCGGATAACAAAACAGCCGGATAACAAAACAGGCGGATAGGGGCATAAAAATCTTCCCTCCATCTTCGCCGGTTTCAGTTTGTTATAAAGTCTCTGTCAGATCATCACAAGGGAACATCAGCTGGAAGATTCCCAAAGTTTCGCTGTTTTTCTACCCGGTCCGGCTATGCTATAATAACGGCATATTGAACGACGAAACGTTTGTCAAGCGAACAGAGAGGGGGAAATCCATGTCAGCCGAAACTTTAGCGGAAGCTTATTTTCCGCTGACCGCCAATCAGGGCGCGGGCTACCGGGAGATTGAAGCGTGTCCGGCGCTGAAGCCGTGGATCCGCTGTTTCTGGGTATATACCGATCAGTGCGATCAGATCGTGATTCCCGATACGTGCATGGATATTATTTTGTGCGTCGATGAAACCGGGAAGAGCGAGATTTTTTTCTGCGGGATCAACGATTTCACATTTACCTCTTTCAACGACAGCGCCCGGCCCGGCGTGCGATTGATCGGCATCCGGTTTTATTTCTGGGCGGTCGCCAGCTTCTGCACCGGTTCGTTAAAGGCCGTGCGGAATACGAAGGATCAGATGGATTTCTATTTTCCCGGCTGGGCGGAAGGGTTGAAGCAGGCGTTTGACGCGGCGGAAAGTCTGGAAGCGCTGTGGCCGAAGTGGGAAGCGTTTCTGCTTGCGCATCAGCATGCGGATCCGATACCGCCGCTCATCATGCGGGCGGCGGAGCTGATTATCCAGCGCAAGGGCGTGCTGGCGATCGCGGATCTGGCGGCGGAACTCGGCCTTGAGAAACGCTGGATGGAACGGAAATTTCTGGACTTTTACGGCGTCAGCGGCAAGCGTCTTTCGCTTTTGATCCGGTATCAGCTGATCTGGCAGGCCTGTCTGCAGGATCATGATTTCAACGTTCAGGACACGGTTGCGGACTATGGCTTTTACGATCAGGCGCATCTGTTGAATTTCTTTAAAAAATATCATAATTCCCAACGGTTGTCGTTTTTTTCCAAGACAGCCAAACGCTGATTCCGGTACAATAGCCCCGGAGGTGTTTCCCATGAAAAAGAGAATGACGCAGGCTCAGTTTCAGCAAATCCGCCGCTGGGTTCTGCGCAATGGCCGGCCGCTGGAATGGGCGCGCTGGCAAGTAATGTTTGAAGGCGGCAGCCGGAATCAGGCTGCGGAAGTGTTAAGCGGTTATCAAAACGCGGACGGTGGTTTCGGCTGGGGGCTGGAGCCGGATTCCATGAATCCCCAATCTTCCCCCTACCAGACCGGTTCCGCGCTGGCGCTGGCCGAAGCGCTGCAGCTGGACACGCACGATCCGCTATATCGAGGGGCGTTTGCGTATTTGAGCCAGGAAAGCACGGCGTATCAGGACGGCTGGCCGTTTACGATCCAATCCAACGATGCTTCTCCGCATGCCCCGTGGATGGGCTATGATCCAAAGCTCAACGACGCGGAGAGCTTTGGTTTGAATCTGGGCCTGGCGCGGCAGATCCTGACACACGATTGCGACGACAAGACGCTGAGAGCGAAGGCGGAAGCGGTTGTTGTAAAAGCCTTGGAGCAGTTGTTTACACAGGAGAATTTCGGTGAGATGGGCGTGGATGCCTTCTGCGGGTGGCTGCCGCAGCTGGACTTCCTGCCGGCGACGGCGTACACGCAGGATCAAATCCGGGAACGGATTCTGACGTTGATTGAAAAGCGGGTGGAACGCGATCCTGCCCAGTGGCAGGAATATAAACCACGTCCATCCTACTTCGTTCGTTCGCGCAACGACGCAGCGTATCCCCGGCTGAAAGACCTGGTGGAAGCAGAGCTGGAATATTTGATCGACACCTGTCCTGAGGGTGATGTGTGGGAAATTCCGTGGAATTGGGCGGGGCTGTATCCCGAGGCTTTCCGCGTGGCGCGCACACAATGGAAAGGCTGGAAGGCGATTGAGAATATCGCGTTTCTGATGGCGTTTGACCGGATTGAACCGGCTTGTTCAGAAAGGAAACCACGGAGATGAATAAAATTACCTGTATCTGCCTGGGCGTTCGCGATATGGCGAAGTCCCTCTGCTTTTACCGCGACGGCTTAGGCTACAAGACCGATTGCCAGGAAGACAATCCGGCTGTTTGTTTCTTTGATACGCCGGGAACCAAATTTGAACTCTATCCGCTGGCGCTGTTGGCGCAGGACGTCAATCCGCACAATCCGCCGGCGATCAGCCCGGGATTTTCCGGCATCACGCTGGCATACAATGTCGAAAAGAAAGCAGACGTCGATCAGGTGATCGCCCTGGCGCGTGAAGCCGGAGCCACGATCCTGAAAGAATCGCAGCCGGTTTTCTGGGGTGGTTATCATGCGTATTTCAGCGATCCTGACGGTTATGTCTGGGAAGTAGCCTGGGGGCCGAATTTCCAATATGACGAGCAGGGCTTGTTGAAATTTTAAGTGAAAGTGAAGGATCAGCGATGAAATTAAAAAATACGATGCTCGTCGTCCGGGATCTGAAACGATCGGAGGCCTTTTATAAGGAAGTGCTGGGCCTGCGGACGTTGGTGGATCTTGAGATTCATGCCGTGCTCAGCGGCGGTCTGGCCTTGCAGACAGAAGAAAGCTGGAAGCAGTTCACCGGTCTTGACGTCGCTTATCAAGCCAATGCGATCGAGCTTTATTTTGAAGAAGCGGAGTTCGACGCGTTTGCCGCAAAGCTTGCGGCGCTCACCTCGGTGCGGGTCATCAATCCTGCTGAGGAACAGCGCTGGGGTCAGCGGATCGTGCGGTTTTGGGATCCGGATGGTCATGTCATTGAAGTCGGAGAGACGATGAAAGCCGTTTGCCAGCGGTTTCTGGACCAGGGGTTGACGATCGAAGCGATCGCCCAGAGGATGGATGTGCCGGTCAAAGCGGTGAACGCCTACCTTCGCTGAAGTCTGCCAGATGCAGCGTCAGGAAGCCGGTATTCCCCATTTCCAGCTGAGGAAAGAAGTCATGCGCTTCAGTACACAAACGATATGATTGAACTGTTCCTTTTTAACTTCACTCACTAAATAAAAATTCAATCCCCGCATCGTACGCAAACGATGCGACAAAGTAGAAACGAAGACCGAATATTTGAAAAAAATTCAATCCCCGCATCGTATTTGTTTTCAACCTGACATCCTGATGTCAGGTTTGGCGCGGTACAATGAAATCAAAAGGAAGGTGCTATACCATGGCCTATGATTTTAAAAAAGAAGAAAAAATGTTCTATATGCCGAAAAACAAACCGGAAATTGTTACGGTTCCGCCCATGAATTTTCTCGTAGTGTCTGGTCAGGGCGATCCCAACGAGGAAGGCGGCGCTTATCAACGGGCCGTCAGCGTCTTGTATGCGCTCGCTTATACGCTCAAAATGAGCTATAAAGGGACACGTCAGATCGCCGGGTTTTACGAATATGTCGTGCCGCCGCTGGAAGGCTTCTGGTGGCAGCCGGGCCTCGCCGGCATGGACTATTCGCAGAAGTGCGGTTTTCATTGGCTCAGCGTGATCCGGGTTCCCGATTTCATCAAGCAGGAAGATTTCGACTGGGCCGTGCAGGAGGCGCAGCGGAAGAAACAGATCGACTGTTCATCCGCGGCGTTTCTGACGATCGAGGAGGGACTGTGCGTGCAGATGATGCACATCGGTGCCTATGACGACGAACCGGCCAGCGTCGCGATGATGGACGCGTACATCGAAGCGCAGGGATATGAAAATGAGATTAACGAAGTCCGCCGGCATCATGAAATCTATTTGTCGGATCCGCGGAAATGCGATCCGGCGAAGCAGAAGACGGTAATCCGGCATCCGATCCGCAAAAAAGACGGTCGTTAAACCGTCTGATCAACACGAAATACAAATTTTTGAAATCAAGGAACTGAAGCTGGAAACGCAACTTCCAGCTTTTTTTAGCTGTTTTTCTATAAAATTTGGAAAATGAATGAATCACAAATTTAAATAAGCGAATTTCACCTGAAAAAGAAAGGTCAAGGCGGTTTGCGTCATGGCTGTCTGATCAGTCGATAAAACTGGCGATTTCCTCAAGGGTCTTCTTTTTCAGCTGCGGCAGCGGCGCGTCTTTTTGCGCGTGGCCAACCACGAGAATCATTTCGGCGACTTCATTTTCCGGACGGCCGCAAAGCTCTGTGAGAAAATGAATCGGCGCCGGCGTGTACGTCAGCATCGCATAGCCGGCCTGGTGCAGCGCCTGGATCAGGAACCCCGTCGCGATCCCGACGGACTCGTTCACGTAATAATTGGGAACCCAGTGTCCTGCGCTGTCCTCATGTTTCATCTGCTTAAAGATCACGATCAAACACGGCGCTTCGCTCAGGAAAGGCTTTTCAACCTGCAGGTTCAGTTTTTCCAGATCCTGCCGCCAGACCTCGCTGATCCGGTTCTCATAAAATTCCCGTTCCACCTGTTCACACGCTTCGCGCAGCGCACGTTTTTTTGCTTTGTTGGTGATGACGCAGAAATGCCATGGCTGCATGTCCGCGCCGCTGGGAGCGGTCGCTGCGATTTTCAAGGCTGTCCGAATATCATTCATCTTTACCGGCGTGCTGTCAAAGTGCCGGATCGTACGGCGTTTCTGCGCCTGCGTTAATGCATTGTCCAAAATTGTCATCAGTTTTCTCCCTGGTAAGATTACGTTTTCTATTATAGGCGAAAGTCAGAGAAAATGCACGCGGGGAAAGCGGCATCCGTTTCCAGCCTGCGGGAGGCGATGTTCAGCTAACCTTCACTTGCAATCACAAACAACCATGTTATAATAGAAAAGCTGAATTAGGATGTGAAACGATGAGCAAAAAAGAAATCAAACTGATAGTCGCTATTTTATTTGTAGCGCTGGGCATTTATGTCGGCGTTCAGATCTATAACCGGCTGAACGTCAAAACCTATGGGATCGTCACGTATAAAAATCAGGTGATCCATACGTTCAACGTCAACAAAGACGAAGACTACTATTTTAACGGATCCTATGGCAAGATGAAGCTGGAAGTCAAGGACGGCAAATGGCGGATTACGGAAGAAGAATGTCCGAATCACATCTGTTCCTCGATCGGCTGGGTCAGCGTTAAGGACTATTTCCCAATCGTCTGTATCCCGAATGAAGTGATTGTCACTCTGAAGGATAACTGACATGAAGCTGAGTAAGACAAAGCATTTCGTTTATGTCACAATGCTGGCGGCGATGGCGATCGCGATCAATCTGCTGGAAACGATGCTGACGGTATCGCTGCCGTTTGGCATGCGTCTGGGGCTGGCCAACATCATCGCCCTGATCACGATTGAAATTCTGGGCGTTAAGGAAATGATCATCGTCAATACGATGCGCGTCGTG
>NZ_CFQZWI010000145.1:0-5343 GCF_986127675.1 Holdemania sp.
CGATCTTCTTCATCGTTAACTTTGGAAATATTAAAATGAAAAAGAGTTAAATATCCAAACGACGTTTAACTCTTTTTCATTTGTCAGTTCATCTTCAGTAAAATTAAATTGAATTGCTGAGTTGATTGAAGGAAAACTCAATCAGAACAATAAGTTCTTCGGGGTACGGGCAAACGGGATCACATCGCGGATATTCTGCATTCCGGTAACATACATGATGAATCGTTCAAAGCCCAGACCAAAGCCCGCATGCTGGCAGCCACCATAGCGGCGCAGATCCAGATACCACTGCAGTCCGTCTTCATGAACACCCATTTCCTTCATTCGGCTCTGCAGCACTTCCAGCCGTTCTTCACGCTGAGAACCGCCGACCAGTTCACCGACTGCCGGCACCAGTAAATCGCAGGCTGCCACAGTTTTCCCGTCATCGTTCATCCGCATATAGAACGCTTTGATATCCTTCGGATAATCGATCAGGAAGACCGGACCTTTTACAACTTCTTCGCACAGATAGCGCTCATGCTCCGTGTTGAGATCCATTCCCCAGGAAACCGGGTTTTCAAACTTTTTCCTGGCTTTCAACAGATGATCGATCGCTTCGGTGTATGGCATCCGGACGAATTCGCTGTTCAGCACATGATTCAGCCGTTCCAATAACGTGTTGTCAATAAACTGGTTGAAGAATTTCATTTCTTCCGGACAGTTGTCCATGACGTACTGAATGCAGTATTTGATCATATCTTCAATCAGATCCATATCATCTTCCAGATCTGCGAACGCAATTTCCGGTTCGACCATCCAGAATTCAGAAGCATGGGTCGTTGTGTTGGAGTTTTCCGCACGGAAGGTCGGGCCAAAGGTATAAACATCACGGAAAGCCATCGCAAACGCTTCCGCCTGCAGCTGACCGGAAACTGTAAGGTTTGCTTTCTTGCCGAAGAAGTCCTCTTCGTAGTTGCCATCCTCACGGGTAGTGACAGTAAAGACCTCGCCTGCGCCTTCTGCGTCGTTGCCGGTGATGATCGGTGCGTTGACATAAACAAAACCCTGATCCTGGAAAAATTCATGGATCGCCATCGCCAGGACCGAACGGACGCGGAAAACCGCGTTAAAGGTGTTGCTGCGCGGACGCAGATGTCCGATCTCGCGCAGATACTCAAATGAATGCCGTTTCTTCTGCAGCGGATAGGTGTTGTCGCAGGCGCCTTCCAAAATCACTTCTGTGACCTGCAGCTCAAACGGCTGCTTTGCCTGCGGCGTCAGCACGACTTTTCCCGTGACGGTCAGCGCCGTGCCGGTCAGATATTTGGACACGTCCTGAAAGTTGGCCAGATCGGAAGAATAAACCAGCTGGGCGTTGCGGAAATACGTTCCGTCGTTCAGCTCGATAAATCCGATGGAGCCGTTGTTGCGGTTGGTTCTGACCCATCCCTGCAGCTGGGCATACTCGATCTGATCGGTTTCCATGGTGCTGCCGGAACAGGCCATCTCGTAAAGTTCTCTGACGGTCATGAATGTAAGCATACTTTTCTCCTTTTGTTTGTTTATGAATAAAAAAACGTTCCTGATCAAGGAACGTTAAACAACGTGGTGCCATCCTCATTTACCCGGATGATCGCAAAATCATCGGGCCTCAGGGTGCGTTAACGCCGCCGACGGGATCGTCTACTGTCAGTTCTCCGATCCGGCTCCCAGAGTGTTCCGCATTCCCTGACTGAACTCCGGCTTTCACCCTGCCCGGCTCGCTGTGCTTCAGTAATAGGATCGTTCTCTTTTCGCTGCCTTCTACTTTTTCATATTGTTGGTTTCAAAAACCAATTCCTGGATCGTGGATACAACGTCGATCGGCTTGACCAGAACTCCCTTGGGAACCTGGAAATGCTCATGCGAGAAATCAACAATCCCGGTAATGCCGCATTCGATCAAACGATCGGCTGCGTCCTGAACATTCGACGAAACGCACAGGATCGCGATTCGACAACCTTCTGGAATCTTATCCTTCATTTCATCAACGTGGTAAACCGGAATTGGCGTCTTCCCGACAGACTCCGGACGGATGTCAAAGGCACATACAATCTCGCCGACAACATGGTTCCAGCGATTGTAATTCATTAAAGCTTTCCCAAGGTTGCCTGCTCCGACAAGAATAATCTTCTCATCGAATCCCATGCCCAACTGCTCGTTGAATATTTCAATCAGGCGGTCAACGTCATAGCCATAACCTTGCTTCCCCAGCGATCCCAGGAATGAGAAATCCCGGCGGATCGTCGTGGACTCAATAGCCACATATTCCGAAAGCTCCTTGGACATGATCCGGGTTACGCCGGAATTTTTGAGTTTGCGTAAAGCTTTCAGATAGATTGGATAACGCTGCAGTGTAGCCTTAGGGACTGACTTTGTTGGCATACTATCAACCCCTTCTGCATTATTCTAGCACACTTGTTTTAAATTGTGAATGATTTAATGAATTGAACTTGTTTCAATTTCCATCGACGGGTTCGCGGCGATGTCCAACGAGCCGTTTAAACCGTGCGTATACGCCGTCCATCCCGCGGCGCCAATCATCGCGGCATTGTCCGTGCAGCACCATAACGGCGGAATCGTCAGATGAACCTCCGGCGTTTCCTGAATCATCTCCGAGATTTTCTCACGCAGGCGCGAATTGGCCGCCACGCCGCCTGCCAGCACAACCTGCTTCGGTTTAAATTCCCTGACCGCCTGCATCGTCTTTTTCAGCAGCGTGTCCAGCGCCGCTTCCTGGAAAGCGTAGGAAAGGTCTTCCTTGTTCAGCTCCTCACCTTTTTTACTTTCCCGGTCGATCAGCTGCAGGACCGCTGATTTTAGACCGCTGAAGGAGAAATCAAGCGGTTTTTCCGTCTTTGGCTTCGGCAAGGTGTAATGCGGATGTCCCTGTTTCGCCATTTTATCAATGACCGGGCCGCCCGGATATCCGGTTCCCATCACCCGGGAAACCTTGTCGTAAGCCTCGCCGATCGCATCGTCCTGCGTTGTGCCGAGGATTTCAAATGACCATTCATCCTTCATCCAGACCAGCTCGGTATGACCGCCGGACACCACCAGCGCAATCATCGGGAACCGCAGTTCGTCGACGAAGCGGTTGGCATAGATGTGCCCGATGATGTGATGCAGCGGGATCAGTGGTTTATCGTAATACCAGGCCAGGGTTTTCGCAGCCTGGACGCCGACGTGCAGCGAGCCGACCAGACCGGGTCCCTGCGTTACCGCGATCGCCAAAATATCATCCATTGTTACTTCAGCCTGAACCAGCGCTTCTTCGATCACAACGGAAATATTTTCAACATGGATCCGCGAAGCGACCTCCGGCACAACGCCGCCGTATTTTTTATGGACGTTAATCTGTGAAGAAACGATGTTGGAACAGATTTTACAGCCATCCTCCACCACCGCGGCGGCTGTTTCATCACAGCTGGACTCAATCGCCAGGATTAAATTCCGTTTCATAAATTCCCTCCTATTGGTTTCATCATCAAATACGCATCTTCATGATTATCCTGATAATAACCTTTCCGGATATTGATAATTTCAAAACCATATTTTTTGTAACAGGTCAAAGCTGGGGCGTTGCTGACGCGAACCTCCAGCGAAATCATTTCGCAGCCATTCTCTGCGGCGCAGTTGATCATGTGATCCATCAGCCGCGAAGCCCAATGCTGACGGCGGTAAGGAAGGTCCACGCCGATTGTCGTGATCTGCGCCTGATCGAACGTCGTCCAGACGCCGGCATAGCCGACAATCGTTCCTGCTTCGTTTTCAGCCACAAATAAATGAGAGTATGGGTTTTCCTTTAACTCATATTCATAGCTTTCCCGCGGCCAGGGCGAACTAAACAACCGCAGCTCCATTTCGCAGACAATTTCTAAATCGTCCAGCGTCATTTCCCGGATCATGCTTTTTTTACCAGATAGTCGTCGGCCGATTTCAGGTACTCCGGCACTAACAGATGAACGTTCTCAACCTTCTGCCATTGCGGCCGCGCAAGGAGGAAAGCTTCTGCCAGATCGGGATAACAATCTTCCAACCCCAACAGGGAACAATCACCGACCAGTTCTAAATCGCCGGCTTCTTCAATCCGCGCCTGAATCTCGCTGAGCGGCAGCACGTCTTCTTTACCGATCAGTTTTCCCTTTTCAATAAATCCAAAATAAGCACGCTGGCTGCGGGCGTCCAGCAGTACGCCAGCTTTCTCTTTTCCAGCCCCAATCAGTTCCAACGTCGGCAGCGCATACAGTGGTAAATGCGCCGTAGAGCATAACACCTTGGCGACCGTCATCGCGATCCGCACGCCGGTGTAGCTGCCCGGTCCTTTTGTCACTACGACTTCGTTGATCGCCTTCGGCGTCAAATGACATTCCTCAAGCAATGCGGTTAACTGCGGAAAGATCATTTCCGACTGTCGCTTCCAGGAAGACAGGCAGCGTTTGCCGATGAGCTGATCATTCTCAATCAAAGCCAGCACCAGAAACTTACTGCTGGTATCCATACATAAAGTAATCATTTTAATGCCTCCATCAATTCGACATACTTTTCATTTTCGGTTTCCAAAACGATCTGGCGGCGATTCTCGCCTAAGCGACGCAGCGTAATCCGCAGCGGTTCCGTTTGATCCAGGTCTTCCATATATTCCGGCCATTCGATAACCGTCAGGCCCTCGCCGTCGATCATTTCCTCAAAACCCAGTTCCTGATGCGTCCCTTCCAGACGATAGGCGTCAAAATGATACAATGGCAAACGGCCTTGATAAATCTTCAATATCGTAAAAGTAGGACTGCTGACAGTGCGGGTGATTCTTAGTCCCCGGGCAATCCCCTGGGTCAGCGTCGTCTTGCCGGCGCCTAAATCCCCGCTCATCGTCCACACCATATTGGGCTTGGATAAACTTCCCATTTTCTCACCGAGAGCTTTGGTTTCCTGCGGTGTTTCTGTTATGAATTCAAGCTTCATTTGTTCACATCCTTTCTTCAGTGTCACTTGGAAAATATTATAGCACAGATTTAAAGCACGGGAGAAAGAAAACCATACCTGTATTTAAATCGACAATTATTTTATTTTTCCTTTTTGATTGGAACTCTGATTGCAAATCTGAAAAGCAATAAAAAAGATGAAAACCGTTTTAACACAGAACAATTTCCCCTTATTTTATGAATCCTTGATTCAATATGCATGGAAATCCATTCCAGCGCTTCCGGATTTCCTCAACGAAACAAACTGCTTCCTTCCCCCTTTTCGGATCAATCCAGCGAGAAACAAAAAAAGGCTCCCTGAGAAAGGGAACCGGAGAACCTGGCAACGAGCTACGTTCAC